>JAJUFK010000061.1 GCA_029266015.1 Bacteroidota bacterium | reverse complement strand
GTATTAATAGATTTTGATATTGACACAACTACAAGTTTTGCTTCGTATGCTATTCAATTAAGTACAAATGGAAGTACGTATAAAACAATACACACTATTTCTTTACAAAAAAATGAATTATCACCCTATCGATTTACTCATTTTCAAGCATTTAATGCAGATACAACAAAAATATATAGAATGATTGCTTATAACAATTGCAATGAAGTAATACTTACCTCTCCACCTGTTTCACTATTTACTGCACAAGCAATTGAAGCGTCAGACACAAAACATGTTATATCATGGAATATGCCTCCTATATGGGACCAAGGTGTTTCAGAATTCACTATTTATAGAATAAACAATAATACAGAACCAATAGCTGTTACCTCACAAGCTAATACATATATTGATGATATAGGAACAGATTATACAATTGGTTCACAAGTTTGTTATAGAATAGAAGCAACTCAAAAAACCACAAATTTTGCACATACGGCAACTACAAACAAAACATGTGTAAACAAAACATATAGATTATTGCTGCCAAATGCCATAAGACCAAATAGTTCTATAGAAGAAAATAAAACGTTTAAACCTACATTTGCATTTATTACCGGTGATTACACGTTACAAATTTTTGATAGATTTGGTAATTGTATTTTTGAATCAAATGATATTGAAAACGGTTGGGATGGTACATATAAAAATAAATTTGTATATCCCGGGAGTTATAATTACAAAATACGTATAAAACTAGCTCAGGGGCAAATAATTGAAAGAACGGGAAATATTGCTGTTATTTTTGATTAAATATTGTTTGGTTTACAATGTGTGTTATATTGTTTTTTTTACACTATATTTGTTTGAATTTGGAAAAAAAAACTGTTTTTACATGACAATACAAGAATTACAAACATTATTTATTTCTAAATATGGACATTCTCATGAACCATTGCATATATACTTTTCACCCGGTAGAATTAATTTAATAGGCGAGCATACCGATTATAATGGAGGATATGTATTACCGGCAGCAATATCATATGGTACTTATTGTTGTATACGAAAAAACTCTATTCCCTATATTGAATGTTTGTCTGTACAAATCCCACAACATTATACAATTCTTTTAAATGATATTAGCAAAAAGAATAATTTGGGGTGGGCTAATTATATTATTGGAGTTTATGCTCAATTTGTAAAAAAACAATTACAATCACACAATGGATATCAAATACTGATTTATGGTAATGTTCCTCAAGGCGCCGGTTTATCATCTTCGGCTTCGCTAGAAATGAGTGTGGCATATGCTATAAATGACATAGAACAATACAATATACCTGTTATAGAGTTAGCAAGTATGTGTCAACAAGCAGAACATGAATATGCAGGTGTACATTGCGGAATTATGGATCAATTTGCATCAGGCATGGGAAAAAAAGACTCCGCTATATACCTGAATTGCAAAACATTAGATTTTTCATATGTGCCAATTGTTTTAGATGAGTATAATATCATAATTACAAATTCTAATAGCCCTCACGCATTAGAATCAAGTAAATATAATGAACGTGTGAATGAATGTAAACAAGCGGTGAAATATATTCAACAATACTATACAATTTCACAATTATCTGAAATTTCAGTAAATAAATTTAAAACAATTGAAGAAAAAATTCCTGAACTTTACAGAAAACGAGCTCGTCATGTTATTACAGAAATTGATAGAACTCAAAAAGCTGTAGAAGCTTTAAACGCAGGAAAAATATCATTATTTGGTAATATAATGAATGAATCACATAATTCATTACAACACGATTATGAAGTAACAGGAATGTATTTAGATACAATAACTTCAGTTGCTCAATCAATTGATGGTTGTATAGGTTCACGCATGACCGGAGGAGGATTTGGAGGTTCTACTATTTCTATTGTTCACAATTCTTCAATTCAAAATTTTATTACCATTATTTCTACTGAATATCATAAAATTACCGGAATAGAAGCAAATTGTTATATCGCACAAATTAGTAATGGGACACATAAAATTATATAATACATGGATGAATTTACAAAATATCCACATCGCAGATACAATAGTTTAACAGGAGAATGGATACTTGTATCACCACATAGAACACAACGACCATGGCAAGGCCATAAAGAAACTAAACAAACTATTACAATGCCTTCTTACGATAATGATTGTTATCTGTGTCCCGGGAATAAAAGAGCTGGTAATCAAATAAATCCTCATTATAGCAACACATTTGTTTTTACAAACGATTTTTCTGCATTACTACCAACAACACCTAAGATTGAAAATACTGAGATTTTTTTTACAACTCATACAGAACAAGGAATTTGTAAAGTAATATGTTTTTCGCCACACCACAATCTTACAATTCCTGAAATGGACATAACTTCTATAGAACATGTAATAAGAACTTGGATACAAGAATATGGAGAATTATCAAAAATAGATGCAATTAATTACATTCAAATTTTTGAAAACAAAGGCAGTATTATGGGATGTAGTAATCCTCATCCACATGGTCAAATTTGGGCTTCGCAATCGGTACCGGTAGAACCTGTAAAAGAACACATACAACAAAAAGCATATTTTGAATCACATGGTCAAACATTACTTCAAGATTATATTCATGCAGAATTAGAAAAACAAGAACGAATTGTTATAAATTCTAAATATTTTGTTGCATTAGTTCCTTTTTGGGCTATATGGCCATTTGAAACAATGATAGTAAGCAAACGCCCTATTCAACACATTACTGAATTTACAAAAAACGAAATACATGATTTTGCTCTTGTTTATAAAGAGTTAACATGCAGGTACGATAATATTTTCGAAACATCATTCCCCTATTCTGCCGGTATTCATCAAGCTCCATGCGATGGCAATGATTATAAAGAGTGGCATTTTCATATGCATTTTTATCCACCGTTACTTCGTTCGGCCGAGATTAAAAAATTTATGGTGGGGTATGAAATGTTAGCTAATCCTCAAAGAGATATAACACCCGAACAAGCAGCCGAAAAAATTCGCAGCGTATCAGCAATACACTATAGTACAAACTCCTAAAAATTTCACATATGAATACGTTTCACACATTAGATTTTATAGTTTTTGGTGCATATGCTGCACTTATTCTTTTTGTTGGATTATGGGTTTCTAGAACGCCTAAAGGCTCAAGCAAATCAACCGAAGATTATTTTTTAGCAAGCAAATCACTTCCATGGTGGGCAATTGGGGCCTCTCTTATAGCCGCGAATATTTCGGCCGAGCAAATAATTGGCATGTCGGGATCAGGTTTTACTATAGGCCTTGCAATAGCCTCATATGAGTGGATGGCAGCAATTACACTAATAATAGTGGCAAAATATTTTCTTCCTATTTTTATTCAACAAGGCTTATATACAATTCCCGAATTTATTGAAAAGCGATTCAATACAACTCTTAAAACCATTTTAGCAATATTTTGGTTATCATTATTTATTTTTGTGAATCTTACAGCGGTATTATTTTTAGGAGCAAAATCACTTGATACTATTATTGGTAATGGAGATGGCTCTACAATGCCATATTTTATTATTGGATTAGCACTTTTTGCTGCAGCTTATTCTTTATGGGGAGGACTTTCGGCTGTAGCGTGGACAGATGTGATACAAGTAGTATTATTAGTAGTTGGTGGAATTATTACAACAATTATTGCTCTTAATTATGTTACTCCGAACGGTGGAATAGTCAATGGAATTAAACATGTATATTCAACTGCTGGTGATAAATTTCATATGATATTATCAAAAGATAATCCTCAATTTCAAAATTTGCCCGGAATAGCTGTGCTTATTGGCGGTATGTGGATAGCTAATTTATATTATTGGGGATTTAATCAATATATAATTCAACGAGCACTTGCCGCAAAATCTTTGCATGAGGCACAAAAAGGATTAAGTTTCGCAGCTTTTCTTAAACTTATAATACCTGCTATAGTAGTAATTCCCGGTATAATAGCATATGTAATGTATATAGATAATTCCAATAATGCTGGTGCAATATTTTCTTTAGCAGATGGAGCCAATAATGACCATGCATATCCATGGCTTATTAAAACTTTTATTCCTATTGGTCTCAAAGGATTGGTAGTGGCAGCATTAACAGCCGCAATTGTTTCATCACTTGCATCAATGCTTAATTCTACGGCTACTATATTTACAATGGATATTTACAAACCTTATTTTGCAAAAAACAAACAAGATTCTCATTTAGTGAATGTAGGAAGAATTACAGCTTTACTATCATTATTTATAGCAGGATTTTTAGCTCCTGCTATGAGTTCTTTTCCTCAAATGTTTCAATATATACAAGAATATACTGGAGTTGTTAGTCCGGGTATATTAGCAGTATTTATAATGGGATTATTTTGGAAAAAAACAAATGCTCAAGGAGCAATTGCCGGCGTACTTGCTTCAATTCCGGTTGCTTTAGCTCTTAAATTTTTACCTATACAAATGCCATTTTTAGATCAAATGATGTATACGTGTATTATTACAATTGTAATTATCTTAGGAGTAAGTTTATCAACAGGAAAAGGAGATGATAATCATAAATCAATACCATTGATAGGTAATACATTTTCTACAACAAAAGGATTTAATATATCGGCGTATGCAATTTGTATTGTTTTAGTTGTGTTGTATAGTGTTTTTTGGTAATAATAAGATATTCAAGTTATACAGTAGCAAAAACATCATATACATCGGCATCGGTTATTGTAACATTATAAAAGTTACCAATTTCTAATAGTTTTTCTGTTGTAATTATTACTTCATTGTCAACTTCATATGCATCAAATTGAGTTCTACCAATATATGAGTTTTGTTCTTTTCTATCAATTATCACTTGTTGAATGGTACCTACCATACTCATATTTTTTTTCAAAGATATATCTTGTTGAGTATTCATAAGTATATCTAATCGTTCTTGTTTTATCTTTTCCGGAATTTCATCTTTATAATTGTCTCCTGCATACGTACCCTCTTCATGAGAATAAGTAAACACGCCTAACCTATCAAATCCAACTTGCCGTACAAAATCATGTAATTTATTGAATTCCATATCTGTTTCACCCGGATGACCAACAATAAGTGTAGTGCGAATAGCAATATCAGGAATTATTTTTCTTATATTCTCAATTAATTTCCACGTTTCTTTTTCTGTAAATCCCCGTTTCATATATGATAGTACGGTATCAGAAATATGTTGAAACGGAATGTCAATATAATTACAAATTTTTGAGGAATGTTTCATTAATTGCAATATATTTAAAGGAAAATTATTTGGATACAGATAATGCAAACGAAACCATTCAATACCTTGAATAGAAATTAATTTTTCTAACAAATCATACAATGCATTTTTTTTATATAAATCATATCCGTAATATGACAAATCTTGTGAAATAATAGATAATTCTTTTACGCCAACTGATTGTAAATATAAAGCTTCGTTAAATAATTGTTCAATTGGTTCAGATATATGAGCACCTCTTATAGCAGGAATAGCACAAAAAGCACAACTCCTATTACATCCTTCAGCAATTTTAAGATATGAAAAATGCTTAGGAGTAGAAACAATACGCTCGTGCAAAATATTTTTATTTGCTTGTGCATGTAGTTCTTGAATAATATCTATAAAACCACGGGCTCCAAAATATGAATCAACTTCGGGAATCTCTGTTCGTAAATCATTTGTATAACGTTCAGATAGGCAACCAATAACATATACACTTTCTATCTCACCTGCTTCTTTAGCGTGAATTGCCTGCAAAATCATTTCAATTGATTCCTCTTTAGCATCGTGTATAAATCCACAGGTATTAATAATAACAATATCAGAAAAGATATTAGAATCAAAGGAAATTTCATATCCAACAGCGCCAAGTTGTCTTGCAAGTCGTTCACTGTCAACTGTATTTTTAGAACACCCAAGTGTTATAATATTAACTGTTTTTGCCATATTACAAATAAAATAAAAAAGGTCGCCATGAATTACAGCGACCTTTTACATATCATATTCTTATTAGATTATGCTTTACCTGCAGAACCTAATACATTTTGAATTTTATGAGTATATAATTTTTTTAATTCCTCACGAGCAGGACCTAAATATTGACGTGGGTCAAATTTATCAGGGTTTTCGTTGAAAAATTTACGAACAGCAGCAGTCATAGCTAAACGACCATCTGAATCAATATTGATTTTGCACACAGCAGATGCAGCTGCTCTACGAAGTTGATCTTCCGGTATACCAATAGTATCTTTTAATGCACCTCCGTTTGAATTAATTGTAGCAACATATTCTTGAGGAACAGAAGATGCACCATGTAATACTATAGGAAATCCTGGTATTTGTTTTTCAATTTCTTCTAATATATCAAAACGTAACGGAGGAGGAACTAATAACCCTTCTGCATTACGAGTACATTGTTTTGGTGTAAATTTGTTAGCACCATGTGATGTGCCTATTGATATAGCTAAAGAATCAACACCGGTACGTTGAACAAATTCTACTACTTCAGCAGGTTGTGTATATGTAGAGTGTTCAGCAACAACATCATCTTCTACTCCGGCTAAAACGCCAAGTTCACCTTCTACAGTTACACCATGAGCATGTGCATATTCTACTACTTTTTTAGTTAATGCTATATTTTCTTCGAATGAATGATGAGAACCATCTATCATAACTGAAGAAAATCCCATATCTATACAGCTTTTACATAATTCAAAAGTATCTCCGTGGTCTAAGTGTAAAGCAATTTGAGGTTTTTCCCATCCTAATTCTTTTGCATACTCAACTGCTCCTTGAGCTAAGAAACGTAATAATGTTTGATTTGCATATTTACGTGCTCCACTTGAAACTTGTAAAATAACAGGAGATTTTTGTTCAGCACAAGCTGATACAATTGCTTGTAATTGTTCCAAATTATTGAAATTGAACGCAGGAATAGCATACCCGCCAGCTACAGCTTTTGCAAACATTTCTTTAGTGTTTACCAAGCCTAATTCTTTATAACTTACTGCCATGTTTTTTATAATAATTAATTTAACCTATATTCTTTTGCGAGAACCATTCACACAAAATATCGCTGCTAAATTATAAAATGATGCGGACTTTACAATATTTTTATCTACTTTTTTTATTCATACTATACTATTTTATCTCTTATATTATACTGTATGTTATTTTTAGGCTGCACCTATTATAATTATTACAAAATACGTATATTTGCATATAATATTATGTATTCATGCAAATAGAACAATCTATATATTCCTCTATACAATCACTTATCAAAGACAATGTACAACAAATTGTAACATCAGTTGAAGTATTACCGGGGGCAGGTTCCAATAGACAATATTACCGTGTATTCACACAAAATCATTCGTATATTGTATGCAATGGCAACAATCCTGATGAAAATTCTTCTTTCATATATCTTTGTAATCACTTTAAAAAATTACATCTACATGTGCCAAATATTTATGGAAGTACACCCGATTTTACTATGTATATACTTGAAGATTTAGGTTCTACAGATTTATTAACCTATAAATTACATCATAGCGAAGAACAATGGATGCCTTTATATACAAAAGCTATTGAAGATTTAACTAAGTTTCAGTGTGTTGGTATTCATAATATTGATTTTACACAATGCTATGCTCGACCTGAGTTTGATGCTGTATATATGCAATGGGATTTAGCTTATTTTAAATATTACTATTGCAAACTAACTTCTTTAGAAATAAATGAACAAAAGTTAGAAAAGGACTTTTCTACACTTATTTCCTTTTTGTTACAAGCTCCTCGCTCCTATTTTATGTATCGCGATTTTCAATCAAGAAATATAATGGTACACAATAATTCACTATGGTATATTGATTTTCAAGGAGGTATGAAAGGTCCTTTACATTACGACATAGTTTCATTACTGTATCAAGCAAAAGCTCAATTTTCTGAAGAACAAAAAAACATATTATTAGATTATTATATTCAATACGTTTCACAATATACAAACATCAATATACCCCAATTTAAAGAGTTATTCAGAGGATTTGTTTTTATAAGAATTCTTCAAACATTGGGAGCTTATGGATACCGTGGTATCATTCAAAAAAAACAACATTTTATTGAAAGTATTCCTCAAGCTGTATATAATGCACAATGCGAATGCGAGAAGATTGCACAAATACTACATATACCTTATTTACAATCAATTATCAAAAATTTACCTATTTTAACTATATAACATGAAAGAAACATGCCTTAAAGTTAGTATTTCAAGTTTTTCCTATAAAAAAGGAATTCCCGAAGACCATAGCGGAAACGGAGGTGGATTTATTTTTGACTGCAGATGTATTCCAAATCCCGGAATATATGAAGAGTACAAACAACTTACAGGCATGGATATAGAAGTGAAAGAGTTTTTAGAAAAAAATGAAACTACAATTATATTTAGCTCTCATATACATTCAATTGTAAGCATTGCTGTAGAACGATATATAGAACGTGAATTTACTCACCTTATGGTTAATTTTGGGTGTACCGGAGGGCAACACCGTTCTGTATATTTTGCAGAAACCTTGTCTTTATATTTACATAAACAGTATCCATGTGTAGAAATACAAGTAAATCATAGAGAACAAAACATACAAAAAATAGTATAAATCAGAAAAAAACACAGTGTATTTGAATAGGTAGATTTCATTTCATGACTATTTTTTTCTGAAATTTGCGATAAAAACATGAAATTTATTTGTCATTCATTAGAAGAATTGCCTGGCATTGCACAACAATTTTTAGAAGCAACTAAAGGAACTACAATTTATTTATTCAATGCAGGTATGGGGGTAGGTAAAACTACATTTATTAAAGCACTGTGTTTACAATTAGGAGTTATTGACGTTGTTGCAAGTCCAACGTTTGCAATAATAAACGAATATAAATCAACACAAAAAGGCATTTTGTATCATTTTGATTTATATAGACTATCATCATTACATGATGCTCATAATATTGGTATAGAAGATTATTTATATAGTGGCAATATATGCTTTATTGAATGGCCGGAAATAATATCTTCCATAATACCATCACATGCGATTACTGTTTCAATACAAGAAGATACAGATGGTTCTCGAATTATAGAAACGAGAATGTTTCAATAGTATTTTATGTCTATTATACAACTTTGTATAATATAGTTTATAGAATTGTATCCTATAAACTACCCATCGACATTAAAAATTCATCATTATCACGTGTTAGAGGCATTTTTTTACTTAAAAATTCCATAGCCTCTACAGGATTCATATCTGATAAGAAATTGCGTAAAACCCAATTTTTACTCAATCTGTTTTTATCTATCAATAAGTCATCTCTTCGAGTACTTGACAGGTTTACATCAACAGCAGGATAAATACGTTTGTTTGCTATACGTCTGTCGAGTTGTAATTCCATATTTCCGGTACCTTTAAACTCTTCAAAAATTACATCATCCATTTTTGACCCGGTTTCAGTAAGTGCTGTTGCAATAATTGTTAATGAACCTCCATTTTCTATATTACGTGCAGCTCCAAAGAAACGCTTAGGTTTATGCAATGCATTTGCGTCAACCCCGCCTGATAATATTTTTCCCGATGCAGGTTGAGCCATATTGAAAGCTCGAGCCAAACGTGTAATTGAATCTAACAATATGCAAACATCATGTCCGCATTCTACCAAACGTTTAGCTTTTTCTAATACAATATTAGCAACTTTTACATGTCTATCAGAAGGCTCATCAAAAGTTGAAGCAATAACCTCGGCACGAACACTTCGTTTCATATCTGTTACCTCTTCTGGTCGTTCATCAATAAGTAATATTAACAAATATACTTCAGGATGATTATCGGCAATAGCATTTGCAACATTTTTAAGCAATGTAGTTTTTCCCGTTTTAGGCTGTGCTACAATTAAACCTCGTTGTCCTTTACCAATTGGTGTAAACAAATCAATTATACGCGTTGATAAATCATTGTGTCCATTTCCGGTAAGGTTAAATTTTTCTTCCGGAAATAATGGTGTTAAATGGTCAAAATGAACTCTATCGCGAACTTCATCAGGGGTTCTGCCATTTATACGTTCCACTTTTATGAGTGGAAAATATTTTTCTCCTTCTTTGGGAGGGCGTATAGCTCCTTCTATTGTATCACCAGTTTTAAGTCCAAATAATTTAATTTGTGATTGTGACACATAAATATCATCGGGTGAATTTAAATAATTATAATCGCCCGAACGTAAAAATCCATAGCCTTCTTGCATCATATCAAGTACCCCAGAACCAATAACTATTCCGTCAAATTCAGTAACTTTTTCCTGTTTTTCTTGTCGTTGTTGTTGATTGTTTTGCTGATTTTGATGATGCTGTTTATGATTTTGTTGTTTTTCTTCATTTAGAGCTATTGGTTCTTGATTCTCAATAATTTCTGTATGCGTTTCAGGTTCTGTCAAAATTGGCGCAGCTGCAATTATTGTATCTTCTTCTGATGAAATTGAAGCAACAACTTCTTCTTTTATTTCAACAGTATTTGAACGTGGTTGAACTTTTTCGGGTTTACTTACCTGTACTATTGTACGAGTACGTTTACGTTGACGCTTCTCTCCTTCTTCTTCCGGGTGCGATGACTCAAAAGGTAATTCACCTTGTTTTACTTCATTATCTTCTTCTATAGGCAAATTACGAGGAATACTTCCTTGTTCTTCTAAAATACGTATGATTAAATCTTCTTTTTTTAAAGAGCCGGGATTTTGCACTCCTAATTGTGTTGCTATTTCTTTTAAATCAGAAACAAGCATTTTTTTTAAATCGTTTGCTTGATACATAAAAAAAGTATGTGAATTACAAATTGAATAATTATTTGATATTTTTTTGGGATTTTTAGATTTTTATCGGCACATATCTATTGTTTCACCGAAATCCAATGCAATAATACATATTATATTTTAAAAAATAACAATTACGTGTAAAAAAAAATATAATTGCATACATTTACGCAATTAAAATTTAGTAATTACCAACTCTGT
>JAJUFK010000140.1 GCA_029266015.1 Bacteroidota bacterium | reverse complement strand
GAACAGTCTACACCTAAATAAATCATTTCAATACAATCTTTAATTTTAATAAAGTCATCTTTTTTCTTTCCATTTTTAATTAAAGCACGAATTTCATTTTCATTACTCCATTCCCATGTTTTTTGAAAAAACAATTTTTTTAGCGTTTCCTCATTTATAAATAAATTTTCTCTGTATTTTTTTTTATCTTTATTATATTCTTGTTTATCAATTTGTAAAAAATTATTATTTGGTTTAAAATATTCTATTTTCTCGAATTTTATTTTTTTATTTTTCTCTTTTATTTTATTATAATTCAACGCTATACTTACTCCTTTATGATTATCACCATAATGTGCCCACATCATTGTATTTTTAAAACCCTCGATAATCGAGTCTCCAACAGTTGCATTTTTAACAAAACTACAAATCTTAATATTTTTCTTAATAAAATCTGAAAACTCTTTATTATTCTTTTCTAAACTTGAATTATCAACAGAATCAGTTATTTGACTAAATCCAAAAATTTTAGTTTCTCTTGGATCATTCATATTCTCTATTGAATTCAATTTTAATAACATTGTTGGTAAAATTAATTCTACCAAAGTTGATATTTTTGTGAAATGATATATTGTTTCCATATTGATAATTATTAACCTATAAACTCCAAATAATTGTCTTGTGAAATAACTGAAAATTGAGCTTCGGAGTATGCTTGTGCAAATGCTACGGGAATTTTGGCTTTTGCAGTATTCCATTTACACTCAAATGCACGTATTGTGGTGTCTTCTATTTCTACTATATCAAGCTCTTGTCCGTCGTAGGTGCGCCAAAAAAAATGTTGTGTGTTCAGTACATTAAAACATTTTTGCTTAATTCGTTCAGAAAGTATATACGATTCCCATAATTGACCAACATCATTTCGGAGAGCCAATGGAGCAAAATTTCCAATTATCGCATTGCGGATTCCGGTATCATAAAAATACCATTTCGACGACTTAGAAATTTCTTTGCGTAAATTCTTTGAATACGCACCTAATCTATATATTACAAACACTTTCGAAAGCAAATCGAGATATTTTTCTACAGTATTCTTGCTCATTCCCAATTGTTTTCCAAGCTCGTCGTAGGCAACCAAATTACCTGTCTGAAATGCTATAAGCCGCAACAAATCGAGCATTTTTGATGCATTACGAATACCATCAATTATTAAAATATCTTTTAACAAATATGAATTTACAATATTATTCAAATACTCTTTTTTGTCAGTATTGTCGAGTGAAATAAGCTCGGGGTAAGAACCATATATGAGACGAGATTCTAAATTTTGTTTTGTTTCTAAAGCATTTTCAATTGCTCCAAGTTCTTGCTGACTAAAAGGATGCAAATACAATGTATAACTTCGTCCAACCAATGGTTCGCCCGTAAAATTTAATAAATCAAACGATGATGAACCACTTGCGATGACTTTGATATTTGGAATTTCATCGACTATTAATTTCAACTTTTGACCGATTTCGGGAACATTCTGAGCTTCGTCAATTACAAGTAAATCAATTCCTTTTAGAAGATTTTGATAGTTTGAAATACTCCTGTTTGCCAATAATACCAAACTATCGGAATCTTCGCCATTAAGCATAAGAACTTTACCGGTAAAATTGCTTATGATTTTTTTAATTAATATGGTTTTACCAACACGCCGAGCCCCCAAAAGCAACATAACTTTATTTGGCTTTAAGCGTTTTTCTATTTCTTGTTGTAAAGTACGTTGTATTTGGTTCATATTCATACTATTTAATAGCACAAATATATGATAAAAAAATATGTATTGACAATTTTTATATAAATTTTGTCATTACGTTGACAATTTTTATATAAATTTTGTCAATATACTGACGATTTTACCATTTCCCGATTGCAAACTATATCAACTGTCTTCGTTCATTTACATACACAATACCAACAAATATAGCAATCATAACTGTTTTGCAGGCATACATTACCACGGTATGGGTATATGGGAAAAACGCATCAACACAATAAAACAGTGCTGCTAGCCCAAAGTATAAACCTAAACGTTTTAAATTATAGGGAATTACATAATATTTTTGACATAAACGATAGGAGAGAATTGTCATTAACACATAACATGCAAGTGTTGCCCATGCACAGGCTACGTAACCATAGTGAGGAACAAATAGCATATTTATAATTAATGTAATAAGTGCTCCAAAACCAACTATCCATATACCGAATTTTGTTTGGTTCGACAGTTTGTACCAAATAGAAAGGTTAAATACAATACCTAAGAAAATATTAGCCAATAAAAGTATTGGAACTACCGACAATCCTTCGTGAAAATTACTCCCAATAAAATGCTTAAATACATCGATATACAGCATTATTATCAAAAACAAAAACAAGGTAAATGCAACAAAATAATTCATAATTTTAGCATACGTTTCGCGTGAATCGGTAGCATGCATTCGCGAGAAAAAGAATGGTTCGGCAGCAAACCGAAAGGCTTGATTAAATATAGAAATAATCATTGCCAATTTATAATTGGCTCCATACACACCAACTTGCGACAGTATATATTGCGAAGCATCTACGCCATGGGGAATAGTAAGAAAATAACGGAGCGAAATTCTGTCATACACTTCGTTTATACTTCCGGCTAAGCCTGCTATAAGCAATGGCCACGAATATGCAAGTATACGTTTGAGTAATGAAAAATCGAACGAATTGTGATTTCGTAAAATTTGAGGTAAAAGCATGATAAGTGTAACAATACTTGCTACCAAATTTGAAATAAAAATAGATGCTACCGATGGTTGTGCAAAATGCTGGTCAATCCAAGCTATATCGTGAGTTTGAGCTATGCGCGGCAAGACCACAATCAACAAAATATTTAAGCCAATATTTATGGCAATATTTGTTATTTTAATTACGGCAAATTGTATGGCTTTTTGTTCGTGACGCAACTTTGCAAAGGGTACCGAGGTAAATGCATCGATACCGATAATCAGTGCCATCCACCAAATATATTTCTCAAAACCGGCATAGCCTAGTGCTCTCGAAAGAGGTTCTAAAAAAATGAAAACCAATGCTATAAATATACTCGATGAGGTAAACAAGCTGCTCATAATGGTAGTATACACATTAGGCTTATCGTCGTTGTTTTGCGAAAAACGGAAAAAACCGGTTTCTAATCCGTAGGTAAGAAAAATCATAAGAAACACGGTATAGCTATACAACTCGGTTACTACACCATATTCCGATTGGTCAAAAAACCGTGTATAGAGAGGAACTAACAAAAAATTTAGAAACCTTCCTACAATAGTACTTAAACCATATACTGCTGTTTGCCCTGCGAGTTTTTTTAAAATGCTCATTTTTTAATTAATAAATAACAAAGATAATTATATTTTTTTGCCACGAAGGCACGAAGGCTCTAAGATTTATTATTTTACTTTTCTTTGTGTCTTTGTGACTTGGTGGCTATTATTTCTTATTTGCCACGAAGGCACGAAGGCACCAAGATTTATTATTTTACTTTTCTTTGTGTCTTTGTGACTTGGTGGCTATTATTTCTTATTTGCCACAAAGGCACGAAGACTCTAAGATTTTTTATAATATTTTTCTTTGTGTCTTAGTGACTTAGTGGCTATTAATTTTTATTATATTTGCATCACCAACACTAAAACTAACATTTTTAATGAAATTATCGCAAAACTATTCTGAAAAGAATACAGAAATGCTTGCAAAACAAATTGTAAACGCAGCATTTAAAGTACACAAAAATCTTGGACCCGGATTATTGGAAAAAGTTTATGAAGTTTGTTTTTGTTATGAATTATCAAAAGTAGGTATTCAAACAAAACGTCAAGTAGAAATTCCCATTTCATACGAACAAATGATATTTAATGAAGCTTTACGTTTAGATGTATTGGTAGAAGATTCCATAATATGTGAATTAAAGGCTGTGGATATATTAAATCCAGTTTGGGAAGCACAGATTATTAGTCACTTAAAACTTTCAAATAAAAGAATCGGTTTTTTAATAAACTTCAATGTACCAGTCATAAAACAAGGTATTAAAAGATATATAGTTTGATTAGTGCCACAAAAACACGAAGACTCTAAGATTTATTATTTTACTTTTCTTTGTGTCTTAGTGACTTGATGGCTATTATTTCTTCTTTGCCACAAAGGCACGAAGGCACCAAGATTTATTATTATTATATTTTTTGTGTCTTAGTGACTTAGTGGCTAAAATAACCTATACAAACAACTCCGCTATAATCATATCGGACACCATAAAACCCTGCGAAGTGAAATAAATATGACTTTGCGACATACAAAGTTTTTGTGATCGTATCAACGTTTGAACTTGTTTCATAAAATCGGCAAATTCTTCACTCGTCATCAATTGCTGCATTCTTTGGATTTCAATACCTTGTACTGTTCGCAATGCAGTCATTATGTACTCATTACACATATCGGTATGCGACAATTGTTCTGATTCTTGTAAAAGTATATTGTTCTGAAGAGCGTCAATATACTTATGATTATGAGTTATATTCCAAAACCGCTGAGTTCCATTATATGAATGAGCAGAAGGTCCAACACCCAAATACGGTTTGCCACTCCAATAGTTTGAATTATGCCGAGAGTACATTCCACGTTTCGCAAAATTTGAAATTTCGTATTGCTCAAAACCATGCTGCTCACACCACTGTATGAGATAATTATACTGTTCTATATACGCATCGTCGCTTTGCGGAATCACTTGTTTTCGTTTGACTAATTGTGCCAACGCTGTATTCTTTTCTACCGTTAAGGCATAACATGAAAGATGTTGCACATTGAGTTGCGACACTCTGTCGAGATTTTGCTTCCAGCGTTCCATTGTCTGAAGTGGCAAGCCATACATGAGATCGATAGTAATATTGGTAAACCCTGCTTGTTGTGCATTGTGTAGCGATTGCTGTGCTTCGTGAGCAGTATGTCGGCGATTGAGCATACGCAATTCATCGTCGAAAAACGACTGAATACCAATACTTAAGCGATTAATTCCAAGAGAATATAATTCTTTGCAATAGGGTAGGTTAAGGTCGTCGGGATTGCATTCAAAGGTAATTTCTGCCGTTGGCGAAATGTTCCAAAACCTCCGTATTGTTGCAAATATGTGCTGTATTTCATCGGGACTCAACACCGAAGGAGTACCACCACCAAAGTATATGGTGTCCAATGTAGTATCGTTTAAAAAATTGTGTTGCAACTCGAGCTCTTTACACAATGCCACAACAAAATCTGCTTTGGTTTTGAGATTCAAACTAAAATGAAAATCGCAATAATAACAAAGCTTTTTGCAATAGGGAATATGGAGGTAGAGTGAGGACAAACAATTTTTAATTCTTAATTTTTAATTCTTAATTATCATAATGTTGGAATACAAGTAACAGTTTCATTCCACGGTAACACTTTTGCTATACTTCTAAATTATTTTTCATAATCACCATAAAGCCGATTTTATTTCAATAATTGTTTGGTCAAACCAGTATCATTATTCAAAACTTTGCACATTTGGAATTGAATTCTATATCTGCAAATAAATACGATATGTTATTAATATACAAATATTTACAATTTACATTTTGTAAGAAATGCTATGAAGATATCTATTCAAAACTACGTTAGTATTTCATATCCGGTTTCGGTAACCACCAACGTGTGTTCCCACTGTGCCGACAGTTTTTTGTCTTGCGTTTCTACTGTCCAGCCATCTTTAAGGAAATTACATTTGTATGTACCTTGGTTCACCATAGGTTCAATAGTAAACACCATACCGGGAACCATAAGGACTCCTTTCTTTTTGGGTTGTGCATAGTGCACCACTTCGGGGTCTTCGTGAAATTCTTTGCCTATACCATGACCGCATAAATCGCGAACTATGCTATACCCAAAACGGTTTGCATAAGTATCTATAGCATCGCCAATATTATTGAGTCGAGTATACGGTTTCACTTGCTCTATTCCCACTTGCAAGCACTGTTGCGACACGTCTACTAATTGTTTTGCTTCGGCAGATACGTCGCCTATGCAATACATACGGCTACTATCGGCAAAATATCCGTGCAAAATAGTTGTGATGTCAATATTTACAATATCACCATTCTTCAAAAATCTATCGGCACTTGGTATTCCATGGCACACTACTTCGTTGATAGAGGTACAACAACTTTTTGGATATCCATGATAATTAAGTGTGGCAGGTATTCCTCCGTGATCTTTGGTATATTCATACACCAAATCATCTATTTTTTGAGTTGACATACCTTCTTTCACTTCGGTTTCCATTAAATCTAATATACCACGAGTAATAACACCCGCAGCTTTAATACCTTCAATATCGTGCGCATTTTTTAAAATCTTTTGGGGTAAAATTATATACCCTTCTCTGCGATATTTATCTGTTT
>JAJUFK010000380.1 GCA_029266015.1 Bacteroidota bacterium | reverse complement strand
GTAATAAGACTTATATCATCAATAGAAGAAATACCTTGTACCCTATGAGCAGATTGTTCATTTTGAGCTGTGATTAATGTACCCGGAGCTGTTGGATTAAATGTATTTTTAATAAGTACCGGAATTCCGATAGCCATAGCTGGTATTACAGTTCTCGGCTCAAGAACTTTTGCCCCAAAATGCGATAATTCCATCGCTTCGGAATAGGTAATATTAGAAATAGGATATGCTTTTTTTACTTTTCTTGGATCTGCCGTCATCATTCCGTCAACATCTGTCCAAATTTCGAGTATATTTGTCTCCAAAGCACGTGCAAAAATAGCTCCGGAATAATCTGAACCACCTCTGCCAAGAGTTATTGTTTCATCATCATCTGTACTTGCAATAAACCCTGTTGCTATCCACAATGTATTCGAATTCTTTACTTTTTGAGCTATTAATCTATTTGTTTTTTCAAAATTTACCTTTGCGGCCCCAAAAGTTTTATCGGTTTTTATAACTTCTCTGGCATCTAAATACCGTGCAGGAATACCTTTGGCAGTAAAAGCATGAGCTATAATATATGCCGACAATCGTTCGCCAAAACTCGAAACCAAGTCAAGTGAACGAGTTGACAATTCTCGCAATAAATATAATCCGTGTAAAATATCTTTGAAATTAGATAATTGTTCTACTATATATGACTCACATTGCGTTCTCAAATCACCGGAAAGTAATTGTTCTATTACCTGTGCATGTGCATCGCTTATTTGATTAAACAATACTTTGTATGACTCATCGCCTTTTGCTGCTTTTTGTGCCGTTTCTATAAGCAAATTAGTTATGCCGCCAAATGCCGACACTACTACCAATACTTCGTGTTGAGAAATATCTCCACGAACAATTTCTATTACTTTAGAAATATTTTCGGCATTTTTAACCGATGTTCCGCCAAATTTTAAAACTTTCATAGCATGAATTTTTGTACTGTGCGTAAAAATAATATTTGTACTACGTTTTACAAAAAAAATACAATTTATTTTTACAACTTATTATTTACTTCTTTTTGTGAACTCCCGAAAAGCCTTGCAAAATATTATTATATTCTTTAGGATTCAGCAGCATTTGCTTTGCTTGATTTATATATTCGTCATGCAATGTTTGATACTGAATTTTACCTCGTTCAAAATACATACGTTGCATAATATATAGAGCCAATTCTTGTTCTATACTTTGTTTTTCGCTCACAAATAACTCATCTTGCAGTGCACGTATTTTCTTTTGCAATAATGCAATTTCATGCTGAGCATCTATATTATCCTTTGACAATTGTGTAATGACCGAATTTAACAACGTTTCACTCTGCGATTTATATACAAATTGTTGTTCTGCAGTATATTTTTTAAAAGAATTAAACATAGATTCTGTTACTGTAAAAGATTGAATTCTATATTTAGATGAATCGGCATACGAATACGTAGAATTAACAAAATCATCAAACATATATGTATTCTTGAGCATTGCTGTTAGTTGTTTATTGGTATCAATTTTTACATACACATCTGGTATTACACCGCCTCCATCTTCAACCGGTCTATTATTCTGCGTATAAAATACAGAATGAAGCGAATCTGCTATTACTACACCTTTTCCTCTGTATTTTTGTTGCGAATAATCCATTTTTTGAATACATCGTCCGCTTGGAATATAATATTTTGATGTAGTAACTTTTAGCAATGAATTATGTGCTAATTCTTTACGAGTCTGCACCAATCCTTTGCCAAATGTTTGATTACCAATTACTACTGCTCTGTCTAAATCTTGCAATGCTCCCGATACAATTTCTGATGCTGATGCAGAAAACTGATTTACTAAAATTACAAGTGGTATTTTGGTATCCCAAGG
>JAJUFK010000230.1 GCA_029266015.1 Bacteroidota bacterium | reverse complement strand
TTAAAAGTACGTAATATTTTGTTTGAATGCTAAAATTATATAAATTTTTAGCATTCAAAATTTCATCAAAACATAATACAATAGTTATAGCATTTCCCTATTTAATTGTTTAAACGCGTCTCCTAAATATTTAATAATTGAACTAGCCAATAAACTTTCGGTAGAATATGTTTGTAATGCCAAATCACCTGCCAACCCATGAATAAATACACCATATATTGAAGCTTGATTAGGTGTATACCCTTGAGCTAATAATGAAACTATAATTCCGGTAAGAGTATCACCACTTCCTGCTGTTGCCATTCCATGATTCCCGGTACTATTAAACCACACATCACCATTTGGCAACGTTATGCTTGTATATTTCCCTTTTAAAACAACTATACACTTTGTTTGTTTAGAAAAAGCAATTTGTGTTTGTAATCTTTCAAAAGAAGATTCATGCTTGTGTGTTAATCTGTCAAATTCACCGGGATGAGGAGTAAGTATTGTGTCTTGTGGTAATTTATAAAGAATTTCTTTATGTAAAGATACTATATTTAAAGCATCGGCGTCAAGCACCATTGGTATTGAAGCATGTGAAATATATTGAATAAGAGCTTGCTGTGTCTTAGAATGCGTTCCTATACCCGGTCCTAAAGCTATTGCAGAAATTGAATTAAAATTTGGTATACTTTGGATTATATCCAATCCTTCATCTATACTTGTCATAACTTCGGGTATAGCTATCTGCATTATAGTATTTGAATTTTGAGGTACATGAGCAGTTACCAATCCACAACCGGAACTTATACATGCGCGAGCTGCTAACACTGCAGCTCCGGTTTTACCTGTACTTCCTGCTACAATAAGAGCATGTCCTTTATTTCCTTTATGTGCAAAACGTGAATATGATTGTAACGTAACATCACGATGCATGGTAAAAAAGTAAGGTGTAGAAACCGTTTCTTCAAATTCTTTTGACAAACCAATAGGAACAACTGACCAATCACCAACAAACTGTTCATTTTCTAGAAATAAAAATGACAGTTTAGGATATTGAAACGTAATTGTATAATGTGCCTTAAAAATTGTATCTCCAACTTGTTGAGGCGTATCACAATACAATCCTGAAGGAATATCAACTGCTACTCTTACATTTGGTAAAGCATTAAGTTTTATAATGCATTCTTTTAATAATCCTTGTATTGAAGTATGTAAGCCACTTCCAAATATAGCATCAATTATTATTGCTTGAGCAGGTATTTCAAGTTCAGAAATATCTGTAAGTGAAACAATAGAAATATCTAACGTTGGCGACACTATATTCTGTAACCGTTCTAAATTACAAGTACAATCACGAGAAAGAGGTTTATGTGATTGTATATGAAAAACTTTAACAGAATAGTGTTGTTTAGCTAAAATACGAGCAATAGCAAACCCATCTCCGCCATTATTGCCGCTGCCACAAACAACACAAAATGTGCGAGCTAAAGGAACAATCTCTAAAAGTTCATCAACAAAGGCTTTTGATGCACGTTCCATTAAATCAATAGAAGCAATTGGTTCATTGACAATGGTATAAGAATCGGCTTGGTGAATTAATTCTTTGGTTAGAATTTTCATACACGATTATGCAAGAATATTAGATTTTGGTATTATGATAGTAAAAATTACTCCTTTCCCCTCTTCGCTCCACAATTGAATATCGCCACCTAATTTTTGTGTTACCAAATTGTATGTAATATTCATACCCAATCCTGTTCCTTCTTGAGTATTGGTTGTAAAAAAAGCCTCAAATACCTTAGATTGATTTTCTTTGGGAATACCTTTACCATCGTCGGAGTATACAAATGTAAAATCAGAATCATTTTCATTTACAGAAATTCGAATAGTTCCTGTATCTGTTTCTGAATAAGCATGCATTAATGAATTTACAATAAAATTTGTAAAAATTTGAGCAAACGCCCCCGGATAGCTTGTAAGTGTAATTTCTTGACTACATGAAATATCGACAGTAACATTTCTCCCTTTAAATTTAGGTGCAAGACTACGTGCTATATCGTGCAAATATTCATGTAAATTAAATTCTCGTTTTTGTTCAGTCATATTATCAACCGATACTTGATTAAAACTTTTCACTAATTCGGCTGTTCTATGTAGATTTTTAAGAATTAAATCACTTGCATTTTGAACAGTATCTAAAAAGCTTTGCAAGTCAGATAATTTCATTTTTTTGGTTTGAAACAATTCTATTATCTCAGCTGTTCTGGTTGAAAGCGAAGATGAAGCTGCTAAACCAACCCCCACAGGAGTATTTATTTCATGCGAAATACCGGCAACCAAACTTCCCAACTGAGCCATTTTTTCTGATTCAACTAATTTATTTTGAGCAGCTTTCAATTGTTCCAAAGTTGCAGCTAGCTCTTCTTTTTTTGCTTCTATTTCTTTACTTTGAGCTATTACATTATCTCGTTGTTGAGCCTGCTCTTCTTTTTGTTGTTCTATTTGATCTTTTTGAGCTATAATTTCGAGTTCTGCTTTTTTTAACTGAGTTATATCAGAATCTATCATTACCAACCTATGTAATTCTCCTTCAGCATTTAAAATTGGAGTAAGAGTAACTTGTATCCAAATTGCTTCTTTTGCTTTATTTTTAGTTTCTACCTCGTATTGAACTGTTACTTTTTTTTCTCTACATTCATTATATTTATCAACTACATATTGAGGAGTTGATGGGCCTATCATATGATTGCTTATTTGCGAACATAATTCTTCAAAAGTAAATCCAAAAATATTAGTATATGCTTCATTTACCCATTCAAAATATCCATCAGAATTCATTATAAGAATTGCATTGTCTGTCTTACTTGCAACTATTGATAATTTCTCTAATTCTTGATTGGATTCAATTAGTTTTTGGGTTTGCTGTGCTATAATTTTATTTTGTTGAGCAATTTCACGATTTTGTTCTTCCAGTTTTATATTTGCACGCTTCTTCAAAAAATATCTGTTGAGCATAATACTACCGGCAATAAATATAAAAATTACAATTCCTATATACACATACAGCCGCATACTACTTTGTTTGCGTTTTGCTTCCAGAGCTTGAATTGAGTCTTTTTTAATTTTAAAATCATAAGAAGCTAACATTTGTTGCATTCTTATTTCACGTTGTAATGCAGCTGCAGCTAAAACTCCTTCTTGATGTTTATTTCCAAAATCAGAAATTTGTCCGGTATCTTCTGCTATAATTGAAATAGTATTTTTAACATATAACTCAAAATAAAATAAGGCCTTCTCTACATTATTCATAAGTTCATATAATCGAGAAGTAGTTTTACAAATACTTCCATATAATTGATTTGGATATGCTGTTTCTGTTAAAGCTAATGCTTCATTTAATTTATTTTTTGCTTCAGTTAATTTTTTCTGTTCTATCAACACATTTGCAATATTATGTAATGCTACTGCTATTCCATCATTCGATTTTATATCTCTTTTTAACTGCAATGCTGCATTATAACTTTCTAATGCCTTATCAAATTGTTTTTTTTGAAAATACACATTACCAATATTTATATGATACATTGATAATTGCGACTGATTATTATCATTTTTTTCAATTAACCCTAAGGATTTATCTAAGTATGAAATTGCTTGATTAAGACTTCTTTTTTTTGTATATAAAACAGCTAAATTATTGTATGATGCAAGAATTTCATTTACATTTTTACTTAATAAATCATATTTCAAGGCTTTTTCATAATATACCAATGCACTATCAAGTTCATTGTTTTCGTAGAAAACTAAGCCTTTATAATACAATGTTTTTCCAATACCTACTGTATCTTTTATTGTAGTATAATATAATAATGAATTTGAAAAAAAACGAATCGCATTTTCATATCTATAAGTATTAAAAAATATAAAAGCAATATTAGTATGTAAAAGAGCTATATGAGCAATATCATGAGATAAATATGTTTTGTGAATTTCTATTGACTCTTCAAACAACGATACTGCTTTTTCATATTCACTCAACTCATAATGAATGGTTGCTAAATTTTCCAAACAGGTCCCAAATTCTTTATAACTCCCGGATTGTTTATAAAACTCTGC
>JAJUFK010000145.1 GCA_029266015.1 Bacteroidota bacterium | reverse complement strand
GTAAAAGATTCTATTTCATTAGCTTCAAAAGGAGGTGATTTTGGAGTACTTGGTGATGAAGAAATAATTTCAATAGGCAAGGGGCGAGCATATGGAATGGAGTTTATGAATAGAATGCGTTTAACGAATGGATTTACTTCAACGGTTTCATATACGTTAGTTCGAAGTGAATCTCAAGATTATTATGGCATGTATGTGCCAACATCATGGGATAGTAAACATTTGGTAAGTGCTACGTTATCTAAAAATTTTTCAAATAAATGGATTGTTGGAGCTAAATGGCGATATGTTGGTGGATTACCATATACACCTTATGACATGGAAGCATCTGCTATTAAAGCTGTGTGGGATACCAGGGGTGGTCCGGTATTGGATTATTCACGGTATAATAAAGAACGATTTAAAGCTTTTCATCAACTTGATGTTCGTGTCGATAGACGTTGGTTCTTTCAAACGTGGAGTTTTATGGTGTATGTTGATGTTCAAAATGCTTATAATTATAAGGCTCAGCAACAAGATATTATATTACGCGAAAAAGATTCTGATGGAAATTTTATACTTGAAAATGGAGATACTACATATAAATTACGTACAATATCAAATACTTCGGGTACAGTGTTACCAACTTTAGGAATTATGATAGAATTTTAATATTTTGAAGAGAACATAATTGTATAAAAAAAGGTTGTTTTTTTAAAACAACCTTTTTTTATATTATAATATAAAAACATATTAACCTAAATATGTTTTTAATATTTTGCTTCGTGAGGTATGTTTTAGTCTACGAACAGCTTTTTCTTTAATTTGACGAACACGTTCGCGGGTTAATCCAAATTCGCTGCCAATTTCTTCAAGTGTATACGGGTTTTTTTGTCCTAACCCAAAATATAAACGAATAATACTTGCTTCACGTTCTGTAAGAGTTGATATAGCTCGTTCAATTTCTTTACGCAATGATTCTTGCATAAGAATTTGATCAGGCGAAGGAGTATCCTTATTGTCTAATACATCATATAATGTACCCTCTTCACTTTGAGATAAAGGAGCATCCATAGAAATATGGCGACCGGAATTTTTAAGTGATTCTTTTACATCACGAGCACTACAATCAAGTTCTGCTGCAATTTCTTCGGCAGTTGGTTCACGTTCAAATTCTTGTTCTAAATTAGAAAGAGTTTTATTAATTTTATTAATAGAACCAATTTTGTTTAGTGGTAATCTTACAATACGTGCTTGTTCAGCTAACGCTTGTAAAATTGATTGACGAATCCACCATACTGCGTATGAAATAAATTTAAAACCACGAGTTTCATCAAAACGTTGTGCTGCTTTAATTAATCCTAAATTACCTTCATTTATTAAATCGGGTAAACTTAATCCTTGATTTTGATATTGTTTAGATACAGATACTACGAAACGTAAGTTTGCTTTAATAAGTTTATCTAATGCTTTTTGATCACCTTCGCGAATACGTTTAGCTAATTCAACTTCTTCTTCAGCAGAAATTAAATCAACTTTACCAATTTCATGTAGATATTTATCTAACGATGGTGTATCACGATTTGTAACCTGTTTAGTTATTTTAAGTTGCCTCATAGTAAAAAATCCTTTTTTATATATGTCAACATTTGTACGATATCCTTTCAGAAATAGTTTGCAAACTTCGTAATTTTTTCCTTAATATTTATATATAATCAAAAAAATAATTGTAAAAATTTATAAAATATTAATAGTTAAATAAATAAAGTTTTATATTTTTGCCGCTCCAAAAAATATATATAATGTCTAACTATTAATTATTTAAAATGACTAAAAAAGAAAAAAAACAAAACGAAGAAATCGAAAACAATGACACTTTAGATGTTACAAATGTTGAAGATGTAGAACAAATTGAAGGTGAAGATTTTGATTCTGAAGATGATGAAGATTTAGAAGATGATGAGGTTGTAGAAGAAGATAGTGCATCTGATGAAGAAATTGATTCAATTGTTACCGCAGCAAAAGCTGCACAAGACGATTTTGATTGGGAAAAATTTGAAACAAATCAAAATTATTATTCAAGTAAAGAACGCGTAAATTTAGAGGCAATGTATGATAAAACATTGTCAACAGTTTCAGAAAACGAAGTAGTTGAAGGTGTTGTTGTTTCTGTATCAAAACGCGAAGTAGTTGTTAATATCGGATATAAATCAGATGGTATTGTAAATGTTAATGAATTTCGTTACAATCCTGAATTAAAACCGGGTGACAAAGTAGAGGTATTTGTTGAAAGCCAAGAAGATAAATCAGGACAATTACTATTATCACATAAAAAAGCACGTGCTCTTAAATCATGGGATCGTGTAAATCAAGCGTTAGAAGAAAACGAAATAGTAAAAGGATATGTTAAATGTCGTACTAAAGGTGGTATGATTGTAGATGTATTCGGAATAGAAGCATTCTTACCTGGTTCACAAATAGATGTGAAACCTATTCGTGATTACGATGTATATGTAGGAAAAACAATGGAATTCAAAGTTGTTAAAATTAATCATGAATTCAAAAATGTTGTTGTTTCTCATAAAGCACTTATTGAAGCAGAACTTGAAGTTCAGAAAAAAGAAATTATATCGAAACTTGAAAAAGGACAAGTACTTGAAGGAATCGTTAAAAATATTACAACCTATGGAGTATTCATTGACCTTGGTGGCGTAGATGGATTAATTCATATTACAGACTTATCTTGGGGACGTATTACTCATCCTGAAGAAATTGTTAAATTAGATGAGAAAATAAATGTTGTAATACTTGATTTTGATGATGAGAAAAAACGTATTGCATTAGGTTTAAAACAATTAACATCACATCCTTGGGATACTCTTGATAAAGATTTACAAATTGGTGATAAAGTAAAAGGTAAAGTTGTAGTTATGGCAGATTATGGAGCTTTTGTAGAAATTGCTCCCGGAATTGAAGGGTTAATTCACGTTTCAGAAATGTCATGGTCTCAACACCTACGTAGTGCTCAAGAATTCTTAAACGTAGGAGATGAAGTTGAAGCTGTTGTTTTAACTTTGGATAGAGAAGAGCGAAAAATGTCTTTAGGTATTAAACAATTAAAAGCTGATCCTTGGGACTCAATTGATACAAAATATCCAATTAACAGTAAACACAAAGCTATAGTACGAAACTTTACTAATTTTGGCGTGTTTGTAGAAATTGAAGAAGGAGTTGACGGTTTAATTCATATTTCTGATTTATCATGGACTAAAAAAATTAAACATCCTGCAGAATTTACTTCTGTAGGTGCAGAAATTGAAGTGGTAGTATTGGAAGTTGACAAAGAAAATCGCAGATTAAGTTTAGGTCACAAACAATTAGAAGAAAATCCGTGGGATGTGTTTGAAACTATATTTAATGTAGATTCAATACATGAAGGAACAGTTGTAGAAGTAAGCGAAAAAAATGTTGTGATTGCATTACCATATGGAGTAGAAGCTATATCTATTCCAAGTCATATTGTAAAAGAAGATGGTACTCAAGCAAAAGTTGATGAAAAATTAGACTTTAAAGTAATAGAATTCTCTAAAGATGCTAAAAAGATTTTTGTTTCACATACCAGAACTTTTGAGGATGCAAAAAAAGCACAAGAAGATTCTGAAAAACAAGCAAAAGCTGCTGCAACTAAAAAAACAATGAAAAAAATGAATGATACAATCGAGAAAACAACGCTTGGTGATGTATCTGATTTAGCTAATTTGAAATCTGAATTGAAAAAGGCAGAAGAAAAAAAAGCAAATAAAAAATAAAAATATTTTAATGTAAGCTTTGTTTTTTACAAAGCTTACATTATCTTTACTCTGTTGAAACTAAATCGGAAAAACAATGGAATGCAAAATAACAAAAAAAGACACCCATACACTGATAGAGGTATTGTCAGATAAGTTGGATTCGCAAATAGCACCATCTTTAAAGTCAGAATTAGTACTTATTTCAGGTAATAAAGAGAAAAATATTATACTTGATCTTTCAAATTGCAGATATTGCGACTCTTCTGGATTAAGTGCAATTTTAGTTGCAAACAGATTATGTAAAAATGCAAATGGTACTTTCGTTTTATGTGGTTTACAAACAGCTGTTGAACGATTAGTTACAATTTCACAATTAGATTCTGTTCTTAATATTGCTCCAAATATTGAAAAAGCAGAAGAAGTTGTATTTCAAAGTATGTAAGTAATGAAATGGAAAATGCTCTTACTATTTTAGGAAGTAGTTCAGCATTACCAACATCTCAAAGATTTTCTAGCGCTCAAGTATTACAAATGCTTGAGCGTTTTTTTTTGATTGATTGTGGAGAGGGCACCCAAATTCAATTGAGAAGAGCAAATATATCTTTTTCAAAAATACAGGCAATTTTTATTAGTCATCTCCATGGTGACCATTATCTTGGTATTTTTGGCGTTTTATCATCTTTCACTTTATTGGGAAGAAAAACCCCGCTTAGGATATTTGCACCAAAAGGATTTCAAAAAATTGTACAGTTTCAATTAGAATTTTTAGTTTCAGAATTAACATTTCCTATATATTTTATTGATTTACCGAATGAACCATTTGCGTTAGTTTATTCTGATAAAAAGGTAGATATTTATGCATTCAAATTACATCATAGAATTGATACTTGGGGATTTTATTTTAAAGAAAAACCAAAAGATTATACCGTTTTAAAAGAAGCAATAGAGTTATATAAATTAACTATTCCTCAAATATTAACTGCTAAAAGAGGTGAGGATATAGAAATAGACAATACTCATGTTATTAAAAATAATCTTATAGCCATTCCTCCTTTAGCACCCAAATCATATGTATATATAAGTGATACATTATTTTATGCTTCTATATCGCAATATTTTCAGAATGTTACATTATTATATCATGAAGCTACATTCTCTCATAATTTGTTAGATAGAGCAAAAGAAACCTATCATTCTACGGCACTTCAGGCTGCTGATTTTGCACAAATGTGTAATGCAAAACAATTATTAATTGGGCATTTTTCTGCTCGATATAAATCTGTAATTGAACTAGAAAAAGAAGCTCAAACTATATTCCCAAATACTAAAGCAGTGCAAGATTTAGAAACATATTATTTTTAATATGCAATTGCAAATATAACACGTTGTTTCGATGGGTTTCCTGAATAAATACATGTTCCTTCTTCTGGTTTTGTATTAAAAGGTATACAACGTATAGTAGCTTTAGTTTCTTGTTTAATTTTTTCTTCCGTTTCCGACGTGCCATCCCAGTGTGCTAAAACAAAACCTGATTGTTTTTCAATTGCTTTTTTAAATTCATCGTATGAGTTTACCTTTATTGTATTGTCTTCTCTAAACCTTAGTGCTTTTTGATAAATGTTTGTTTGAATAGATTCCAGTAATTCTAGAATAGTGTGTTCTATTCCTGATATCGGATAAATTTCTTTTGTTAATGTATCTCTTCTGGCAACTTCAACTGTACCTTGTTCTATATCTCGTGGTCCTATAGCTATTCGTATAGGGACTCCTTTTAATTCATATTCTGCAAATTTCCATCCGGGCTTTTGTGTATCTCTATTATCATACTTAACACTTATACCCAACAATTCTAATTTATTTTTAATCTTAACTGCTTTTTCTGAAATTAAAGTCAATTGCTCTTCACCTTTGTATATTGGAACTATTACAACTTGTATAGGAGCAAGTTTTGGAGGTAATACCAATCCATTATCATCAGAATGAGCCATTATAAGAGCTCCCATTAATCGAGTAGAAACTCCCCATGATGTAGCCCAAACATAATCTAAAGTACCTTCTTTAGTTGTAAATGTTACATCAAAAGCTTTTGCAAAATTTTGACCTAAAAAGTGTGATGTGCCTGATTGTAATGCTTTACCATCTTGCATGAGAGCTTCAATGGTATATGTTTCTAAAGCTCCGGCAAATCGTTCGTTAGCCGTTTTTGCACCCATAATCACAGGAAGAGCTAAGAAGTTTTCGGCAAAATCAGCATATACTCGAATCATCTTTTCTGCTTCTTCCATTGCTTCTTGTTTTGTAGCATGAGCAGTATGTCCTTCTTGCCATAAGAATTCTGCTGTTCTTAAAAATAATCGTGTTCTCATTTCCCAACGTACAACATTGGCCCATTGATTACATAATATGGGTAAATCTCTATATGATTGTATCCAATTTTTGTATGTATTCCAAATTATGGTTTCTGATGTGGGGCGAACAATAAGCTCTTCTTCTAATTTTGCATTTTCGTCTACAATTATACC
>JAJUFK010000275.1 GCA_029266015.1 Bacteroidota bacterium | reverse complement strand
TAAGAATATTTTTTTCATTTTTTCGTTTTTTACAGTTTTTAACAACACAAAGTGTAAATAAAGTCTTTCCTTATATTTTATATGAAATGAACTCATGTTAAAATAAAAAAATGAAATTTAACATGTTTTTTTGGAAAAATTAAATTGCCTGAAATTCAGTTGTTTATGTTGTTAAAAAAATATGAATAACTCTCAGCAGTTTCATTTCTTCACTCAAATTTATAGCTCTAATTTTAGACTGTATTTCCTCCAAAAAAAATGAAGGATAAAATATAAACAAATAAAAAGAGCAATTATGTTTATACAAGAAACAAAAATGACAAATAACGAAACAAAGACTAAAACGTATTCTTATGAAGAAGCGTTGGCAAGTTCAAAAGAATATTTCGGTGGCGATGAACTTGCGGCATCGGTATGGATAAATAAGTATGCATTAAAAGATTCATACGGGAATATCTATGAAAAAAATCCAAATGATATGCATCGTCGTTTGGCTCGCGAATTGGCGCGTATAGACCAAAAATATGCTGATCCTATGACAGAAGATCAGTTTTTTGATTTATTAAAAGAATTTAAATATATAGTGCCACAAGGAAGTCCAATGGCCGGAATAGGCAATAAATTTCAGACTTCGTCATTGTCAAATTGTTTTGTAATAGGACATAAAAATCCTGCCGATTCATATGGTGGTATTTTGCGAATAGATGAAGAGCAAGTGCAATTGATGAAACGCAGAGGCGGAGTAGGCCATGACTTGTCTCATCTACGTCCATCAGGAAGTCCTGTTAATAATAGTGCTCTTACATCAACAGGAGTTGTTTCGTTTATGGAACGATACTCAAATTCTACCCGTGAAGTTGCTCAAGACGGTCGTAGAGGAGCTCTTATGCTTAGTATTTCAATAAAACACCCCGATGCTGAAAAATTTATTGATGCAAAATTAGATTCAGGAAAAGTAACAGGTGCTAACATTTCTGTAAAAATTGACCATGCTTTTATGCAAGCGGTAATAAACAATACATCATATATTCAGCAATATCCTATAGATTCGCCAAATCCAAGTATACGTAAAGAAATAAATGCACGAGCATTGTGGGATAAAATTGTATATAATGCATGGAAATCTGCCGAACCCGGAATTTTATTTTGGGATACTATTACTCAAGAAGCTATTCCAGATTGTTATGCTGATTTAGGATTTAAAACGGTTTCTACAAATCCATGTGGCGAAATACCATTATGCCCCTATGATAGTTGTCGTTTACTTGCTATAAATTTATATGGATATGTAGAAAATCCATTTACTCCTCAAGCATCGTTTAATTTTCCATTGTTTAAAAAACATGTTGCATATGCACAAAGAATGATGGATAACATAATAGATATGGAGTTGGAGAAAATAGATGCAATTATAGAAAAAATAGATAGTGACCCCGAAAATTTTGAAATTAAACGTGTAGAAAAGAATTTATGGGAAAAAATTAAGGAAAAAGCTATAGAAGGTCGCAGAACCGGTATAGGTATTACTGCAGAAGGTGATATGCTTGCTGCTTTAGGATTACGCTATGGTTCAGATGATGCTATAGATTTTGCAACAGAAGTTCATAAAACACTTGCTATAGAAGCGTATAGAGCAAGTATGGAAATGGCAAAATTACGTGGACCATTTAAAATATTTAATCCTGACAGAGAACGAAATAATCCATTCTTACTAAGAATAAAAGCTGCCGATGAACAATTATACAATGATATAATGAATTACGGTCGTAGAAATATTTCTATGCTTACAATTGCTCCTACCGGCACTACAAGTCTTATGACTCAAACTACTTCGGGTATAGAACCGGTATTTATGGTTTCATATAAACGAAGAAAAAAAGTAAATCCAAATGATAAAAATGTAAAAATTGCATACGTTGACGAAGTAGGAGATTCTTGGGAAGAATATCGTGTATTTCATCATCGTTTTATTACATGGTTAGTAGTAAACGGATACGATGCAAATTATGCACAAACATGTTCTGACCAAGAATTACAAGCTTTGGTTGAAAAATCGCCATACTATAAAGCTACGGCTAACGATGTAGATTGGATTAAAAAAGTTGAAATGCAAGGTAAAATACAAAAATGGGTTGACCACTCAATTAGTGTTACCATAAATTTACCTGAAACAGCAAAAGAAGAACTTGTAAGTCAATTATACATAAAAGCATGGGAAGTTGGTTGTAAAGGAGTAACTGTATATCGTGATGGTTCTCGTTCGGGAGTATTAGTTTCTGATAAAAAATCTGATAAAAAATCACAAGATGCAGGTATGCCGTATATTCCGCCTCAACGTCCTACCGAATTAGAAGCTGATGTGGTTCGTTTTTATAACAATAAAGAATTATGGGTAGCTTTTGTTGGTATGCTCGATGGTCACCCATACGAAATATTTACAGGAAAAAGTGACGAAGATGTATTACCAATTCCAAAATCGGTAACTAAAGGAAAAATTGTAAAAGTAAAAGTTGATGGAGTGTCTCGGTATGATTTTCAATATATTGATAAACATGGATATAGCAATACTTTCCAAGGTTTGTCTCGAATGTTTGACAAAGAATTTTGGAATTATGCACGGTTAATTTCGGGTATTTTACGTCATAGAATGCCAATAGAAAGTGTTGTGAATCTTATATCATCATTAAGTGTTGATAGTGAATCAATTAATACGTGGAAAAATGGTGTAGAACGTGCTCTCAAAAAGTATATACCTGATGGCACTAAAGTAAGTTCAGGTAAAACATGTGAATGTGGAAGTACAAACTTAATTTATCAAGAGGGTTGTCTTATTTGTCAAGATTGCGGTGCAAGTAAATGCGGATGATACATAAAAAAAGTGTATGTAAAAATTGGGATAAAGATTTGGTTTCTTTATCCCTTTTTTTTATATATTTACACACATGTAAGAAAGAATTCTACAGATAAATATTTTACTTAAGTTTCTTTAGTATGATTCGTAACAATATACCCAATCTTATTACTTTGTGCAACTTAATGTGTGGAGTAAGTGCCGTAATAGTAGCATTTTCGGGAATTATTCCTTTTGAAGTTGCTAGTATTTTGGTTTTTGCAGGTGCAGTATTCGATTTTTTTGATGGATTTGCAGCTCGTGTGCTCAATGCAAAATCAGCTATAGGTAAAGAACTTGATTCGTTGGCAGATCTTATTACTTTTGGTTTTGCTCCTGCTGCTATTCTTTCGGCTGTTATTCAACATTTATTATTTGGAACGGTTTTTCCTGATTTAGATACTATTGTATGGCAAGAATATATACTCATACTTACACCTTTTATTATAGTGCCATTTTCTGCTTTACGTCTTGCAAAATTTAATGTAGATGAACGTCAGTCGCATACATTTATAGGGTTACCTACTCCCGCAAATGCTCT
>JAJUFK010000307.1 GCA_029266015.1 Bacteroidota bacterium | reverse complement strand
CAGTAAATTATACCGGGGTATTAGGAAGTAAAACTATAACAGCTGTTGCTAAAGATAATGATGATCAAACAACTACTTCTATAGCAGTACAAATTACAGTAGAAGAAGAAACTTCAGTTGAAGAAATTACAAACAGTGACATTACTGTATATCCTGTTTATACAAATTCAACAGTAGAAGTTACGGTTCCTTCGGCAACGCATATACAGTATGAAATATACAGTGTTTTAGGTGTGGTTGTAGAAAAAGGAATAGCACATAATTCTAAATTCGAATTAGATTTATCATCACTATCGAGCGGACAATATATAGTGAAAGTTATTGCCGATTCAAAATCATATTCAAAACGAGTAGTTAAAAAGTAACATCTCTCTCTTCATATGTATCCTCTCAAAACTGCAAATCATTGCACCAAGCCCCAAGCTTTATTGGTTAAAGAGTTAATCATACAATGCAATGGTTTCGGTTTTGAGTTTTTAAAAAGTATTTAAAAATTTTTTATAGAATATAGATTCGTAATATGCGAAAAGTTGTAGTTATAAGTGTAGTTTCTTTGTTAAGTTGGATTAGTGTTGTTGGTCAAGGAGTAGTAAAAGGAAAAATTACCAATGAATTGAATGAACCGGTAATTGCAGCTTCAGTGTATCTTGAGTCAAATGAAAGTTATGGTGTATATAGTGATACCGAAGGGAATTATGAAATTGAATTGCCGCATAGTACCCCACAACGTGTTGTAGTATCGTATTTAGGTTATAGTAATCAAACCTTTGAAGTAACCGTAAAGAAAGGACAAGTGTACTTGAAAAATATAAAACTTGTTCCTTCACAACAAGCATTAAACACTGTAGTAGTAACAGGTAAAGCCAATTTAAGTAATGATATGGCTTTAGAAAAAATGCGTATGAAAACAGCAGCAAGCATTGACTATATTTCGGCTGCTACTATTAGTAAAACAGGTGATGCCAATGTAATTGCAGCAGTATCGCGAGTTTCGGGTGTTTCAACCTATGGCGGGTTTATAACTGTGCGTGGTATAGGTGACCGTTATATTCGTACTACCATAAATGGTATGAGTATTCCAACACTGGACCCGTTTACCAATAATATTAAACTTGATATGTTTCCTACAAGTTTAATCAATAATGTAATTATAACAAAAACATATAGTGCCGATTTACCGGGTGATTGGGCTGGTGCTTTTTTATCGGTTGAAACCAAAACAAATCCAAACAAACTTATTGCATCGTATGAATCTTCTTATGGATACAATAGCCAAACAACATTTAAAGAAATTCTTACTACGCAAAAAAGTAAAACAGATTGGTTAGGGTATGATAATGGGTTTAGAGAATATGATCATGATTCGTTTGTAAATGCAAAAATGAAACCCGAAACGTATGATCAGTTTGTAGCACTGGGTTTAGGTGATTATTTTTCTTCTATTGGTGTTACCGATTATAGAACTTGGAATATGAATCCGGTATTCTATACCAAAATGGGATTAATAGAAATGGGATTACTTGATAAATCACAAATTAATGATAATGAAGCATATTTATCTGCTTTAAGTGAATTCAAATCTACTTATTCTAATCAAGCCTTTGAAATTATAAATAAAGAAGCTTCGGAGTCATTTAAACGATTGCCAAACACATGGACTCCTCATTATAGAAAAGCATATTTTAATTCAAGTCAAAGTATAAGTATTGGTAACGAAATTCCGGTATTTAATAGGCCTTTTGGGTATTTAGTGAATATTCGATATTATAATTCAAATCAATATGACCCAAATTCTGTATCATATAGATTGGTAAATACTGAAAAAGCTCAATATGATTCTATTCATCAGCAGGTTTGTAAAGAAACAAACGGTTGGAGCGGATTGGCTACATTTTCGTATAAATTACACAGATATCATACAGTTAGTGCACTTGTAATGCCCAATATAAACGGAGCTAATAATATAAGAATTCGTGAATATTATGATTTGCAGAATCAAGGTGCCGGAGTGGTTATAACTACATCTACGTTTTATGAAGAACGTAAACAAATTATTTATCAATTAAAAACTGAACATGAGTTTCCGGCTACGTTAGCAAAAATTACAACACAATTTTCGTATACCGACGGAGCAAGCTCTGCACCCGATTTTAAAGATAATTCATATTTAGCTCAACGAATGTTTCGCTATTTAGATGAAAATACAGCTGATGCAAAACTCCATATAGAATATCCAATTATGAAAAGTTCGGGTTATAATAGATTAATCAAAGCCGGAGCTTCATATCAATATACCAATCGTCAAGCTGAGCAACGATTGTATTATTTAGGAGTGAATACACAGTTGCTTAATGGTAGAAGTATGTATGATATTGAAAATCATAATATAATTACTGTTATGCAAAATGATGTGCCTACCAGTACTATGATAAGCTTCTATCAAGATTCTAAACTGCCAATAAATCAAAGTTTTGGGTTTTCTGAGGTGAGTGCTCTGTATGGTATGGTAGATTATCCTATACAAAGAAATTTGCGAGCAATTGGAGGTGTGCGTTATGAAGATTCTTATATGTTTACCGATGTAAATTTATATCATGAATTAGGACTTTCGCCTGATGATGAGCGACGCAGAACTACTCTTACGCAAGTAAATAAACCCGGTAAAGTTAATGAAAATAAATTGTTGCCATTTGCTACCGTAATTTATAAAGTGCAGCAAGAAACTACTATACCGCTTCAATTAAAATTAAATTATTCAAAAACACTTGCACGTCCATCAATTCGTGAAATATCAGATATTTCATTGTTCGATTTTGAATTGCGAAAACAGGTAAGTGGTAATTATATCTTAAAAATGGTTGAAATTCAAAATTATGATATACGTGCCGAATATTATCATCCTAAAGGAAATAGTGCTTCGGTAAGTTTGTTTGCTAAAAATTTCAAAAATCATATAGAATTAGTAGATTTTGATGAAATAGGTTACGTATGGGTAAATAATCTTGGCAAATCGTGGTT
>JAJUFK010000096.1 GCA_029266015.1 Bacteroidota bacterium | reverse complement strand
GGTATTCATACCGGTCCTGTGATAGCCGGTGTGGTTGGAAGCAAAAAATATTCATATGATATATGGGGCGATAGTGTAAATATTGCCAGTAGAATGGAATCATCGGGTGAGGTGGGTAAGGTAAATATTTCTGAAACTACATTCATGCTCATTCAAGATTTTTTTGACTGTGATTATAGGGGTAAAATGCCTGTAAAATACAAAGGAGAAATTGATATGTATTTCGTAAAAGGATTTAAAGTTCAATTTTCCGATAATCATCTACGTGTATTGCCAAATAAGAGTTTCGGACATAAATTAGCTTTGCTTAAATTTGAAGATTTGCATGAAATAATGCTTGAACGATTTGAAAAAGAATTACCAAAAGATTTATATTATCATAATTTAAAACATACTATAGATGTAATAGTACAGGTAGAAATTATAGGTCATGAAGAAGGAATAAATGATGAAGATATGTTGTTGCTCAAAACAGCAGCATTGTTCCATGATGCCGGATTTTTAATTGGATACAATGATCATGAAGAACTTGGAATTCAAATGACACGAATGATTTTGCCAAAATATAATTATACCGAAGAACAAATTCAAACTATTTGTGAAATTATTACAGCAACTAAATTACCGCATAACCCTAAAAATAAATTAGAAGAAATAATGTGTGATGCCGATTTAGATTATTTAGGGCGTAATGATTATTTATCGGTATCGCGTGATTTGTATAAAGAACTTATTGAACACAATGTAATAAAGAAAAGTGAAATGGAGTGGAATGTTATGCAAATTAAATTTTTGCAACATCACCGCTTTTTTACTGCAAGTTCTCGAAACAGACGTAATGCAAATAAAAATAAACAAATTCAACACTTACAAGAACAAACACGAAGTTTTAAAATTTAATAAAAAACAAAAGAATGATTGATTGGAGTAATTTACCGTTTGGCTATATGCCTACAAATGCTAATGTTAGGTGTACATACCAAAATGGTACGTGGGGGAAAATTGAAATTCATACAGAAGAAACAGTTACACTACATATGGCGGCTACGTGTTTGCACTATGGTCAAGAATGTTTTGAAGGTTTAAAAGCATATAGAGGAGTTGATAATTCTATTCGTTTGTTCCGTTGGGAAGATAATGCAAAACGTATGAGTAAATCTGCACAACGTATTGGAATGCCCGAAATACCAATGAATATATTCAAAGAAGCATTGTTTACATTAATAGCACATAATAAAGAATTTATTCCGCCATACGGAACGGGAGCAACAATGTATATTCGCCCTCTTATGATAGGAACCGAGGGAAAATTAGGTTTAAATGCAAGTACCGAATATATGTTTATTATGTTTTGTAGTCCGGTAGGTCCTTATTTTAAAGATGGATGCAAACCAGTAAAAGTTATAATTGAACGTGATAGTGACCGCGCGGCTCCCCTTGGAACAGGGAATGTAAAAGTGGGCGGAAATTACGCTGCAGCTGTTAATGCAACACTACGTGCACATCAATTAGGGTATAGTTCTGCATTATATCTCGATCCTAAAGAAAAAAAATATATAGATGAATGTGGTCCTGCCAATTTTTTTGCAATTAAAAATAATACGTATGTTACACCGCAATCTACATCTATTTTGGAATCAATTACCAATATGAGTTTAATTACCTTAGCAGCTAATATGGGAATGAAAGTAGAAAAAAGACAGATTCCATTAGACGAACTTGGTTCTTTTGAAGAAGCAGGACAGTGTGGTACGGCTGCGGTTATTACACCTATTTGTGAAATTTATGATCCTCTTTTACATATTTCCCATACGTATGGATTTCCTAATACTATAGGTGAAAAAAGCAAGTTATTGTATGACACTCTTGTTGGTATTCAATTCGGAGAAAAAGAGGATACCGAACAATGGATAACAATTATTCACTAATTCCTATTCTTACGTATGTTTGTTGATGTGTTATATGAAGATAATCATGTAATAATAGTTAACAAGGCTACGAATGTTTTGGTGCAATCTGATACTACCGGTGATACATCATTAGAAGATGCCGTAAAACTATATATTAAAGAAAAATATAATAAACCGGGTGAGGTGTTTTTGGGTGTGATTCATCGTATAGACAGACCAGTGAGCGGAGTTGTGTTGTTTGCCAAAACAAGTAAAGCTCTTACTCGATTAAATGAGCAACTCAAGAAAAAAGAATTTAAAAAAACATATAGAGCTATTGTAAAACAAAAACCCATTCCCGAATCATCAATTTTGAAACATTATATTGTAAGAAACCCAAAAATAAATAAATCAATTGCTTATGATAAACCTACTGCCGATGCAAAAGAGGCAAGTTTAGCATACAGAACAATTGCTCAATCTCAAAATTATTATTTGTTAGACATAGATTTGCATACCGGTAGACATCATCAAATTAGATGTCAACTTGCTAAAATAGGATGTCCTATTAAGGGAGATTTAAAATATGGGTTTGCTCGTAGCAATCAAAATGGAGGTATTTCTTTACATGCATATTCACTTACATTTGTTCATCCTGTAAGCAAAGAAGAAATATCGGTAATTGCACCTCTGCCTCATGATGATATATGGCATGTTTTTTAAATAAGTAACATGTCACTTAATCAATTATTTAAAAACACAATGCAAACTCATATATTTTCGTAATTTTGAAGTATGATTCAATATACCTCGGCATATGATTTTATAGTTTCCTTATTAGCAATTGGGATTATATTTGTAATTGTTAGTAATAAGCAACAAACATATGAATCAAGATACGAATATTTTAGTGTATTAACAAAAGCTACATTTATTCGGATAGGTGCCGGATTATTTTTTTCATATATCTATTTAATTTATTATGGTGACGGCGATACTGTTTTTTATTATTCCGGAGCCGGCACTATAGTAAATATGGCAAAAAAAGATGTGTTTGCTTTTATTCAACTTATGTTTGGTGAGCGCACACCCGAACTACGTTCATTATTTGATTGGACTACCGGTTATCCCACGTATTTTAAAGATGCTAATGCATGGGCTGTATGTAGATTTACGGTTCCTTTTTATATAGCCGGTTTGGGGTCATACTGGGCAAGTACTATTATAATGAATGCTGTTCTTATGATACCTATGTGGCGATTTTATACAATGCTTATACGTATGTATCCGCAGCAAAGAAAATATATGGCTATAGCATTATTTTATATGCCTTCATTAGTGTTCTGGAGTTCGGGTATTTTAAAAGATGTATGGTGTTATGTAGCATTATTGCAATTATATTTGGCTGTTTATCAAATTTTTATTAGAAAGAAAATGATATGGAAGTCTATTTTTTTATATGTTTTTTGGGCATATATTCTTATATCTATACGACCTTTTATGTTTTATACAGCATTTGTAACTACGCTTTTGTGGATTGGTTTTCGTTTGATTCATACTATAGAAAGCGGGGTAGTGAGGACACTTGCTTTTCCTGTAATTATGATTGTAATGGGAGTTACCATAGTAATTTCTATATCAGAATTAGGAGATGTGGCAGAAGGCAAGTATGCAACGGTAGATTCTATGTTGGAACATGCGGTAATTATTCAACAAGATTTAACTAGAACCGAAGCATACGGCGAAAACACGTTTGATATAGGTAAATTTGATGCTTCTATACCTAGTATGTTGTCAAAAGCTCCGGTAGCTATAATTGCCGGAATGTTTCGTCCATTTATATGGGAAGCACGGAGTATCCTTATGATATTTTCAGGTTTTGAGAGTGCTTTTTTAATGGGTTTCTTTCTCTATTTATTATTTAGAACAGGTATTGTTGGTTTTTTTGCATTAGTACAAAAGGATGCATTCTTAATATCAAGTATAGCATTTGCCGTAATGTTTGGGTTCTTTGTAGGACTTACTACTGCAAATTTTGGTGCGTTGGTACGATATAAAATTGCTCTAATTCCTTTTTTTACTATAGTACTTTTCCGTATTTATGGTTTAATAAAGACGTAGGTACATATTATTTTTTAATACCTTTTTCTATTAAATAATGTATTATTTTTTGTACATTATCTTCTAAATCATGTGGTTTACATACAATATCGGCTGATGTTGGAATATCATATGCACAATCAATACCGGGTAAATTATCAATTTTCCCTTGTTCTATTAATGAGTATAATTCAGGTTTGTTATTTTTACAATAGTCTAAATCTGCATCCATATACACTAATGTAAACCGTTCTGCACCAATAATTGAACTTACTTGTTTTCGAACACTGTCATCGGCAGAAATGAAAGAACAAATAGTTATAATTCCCTGGTCGTTTAACACTTTACATACTTCGGCAACTCGGCGTAAATTTTCAGCTCTGTCGGCAGGTGAGTAGTCAAGTTCTTTTGACAAACCGCTTCTTACTGTGCTACCATCAAATAATACAACTATAGCGTCTTGATTAAATAATTGTCTTTCAAGAGAATATGCTAATTGATTTTTGCCTGAACCATGTAATCCGGTAATCCAAATAGTTGCACCTTTTTGATTATAACGGTTTTCGTATTCTTGTTGTGAAATGAGCCCAATACCGGTATCAATTTTTTGTTTGTCGGCATCTGTTATACGTTGTGGTAATCCGTCGGCATGAATTTTATCTATTATCATACCAACTGCGCAAGTATTGTGACTTACAGGGTCTATTAATACAAATGAACCGGTGTTTCGATTTTTTTTGTAAGCATCAAAAAATAAAGGTTTTACGGTAGTTATAACAACTCGTCCAATTTCATTTAATTCTAAATGTGTAATATCTGATTTTTCAAGAGTATTTACATCTACTTTGTAACGAATTGTATCAAATCGAGCTTTTGTAGTATTTGTATTATGTTTTATATAGAATTGGGTGTTTGGATTCATTGGTTTTTCATCCATCCATACCAGCATTGCTTCAAATTGGCGTTCAATGTGGGGTAAATTATCGGGATGAACTAACATTTCGCCTCGTGAAATATCAATTTCGTGGGCAAGAGTAATTGTTACGGACTGGGGTGGGAATGCTTGTTCCAATTCTCCATCATAGGTAACAATAGATGTTATGGTAGATGTTTTACGCGAAGGTAAAACCATTATTGTATCTCCTTTTTTTATAATACCCGAAGCTATTTTTGCACAAAAACCCCTAAAGTCACGGTCCGGTCTTGATACAAATTGTACAGGATATCGTAAATCTTCAAAATTTCTGTCGCTGCTTATATGTACAGTTTCTAAAAAATGAAGCATACTTTTACCTTCATACCAAGGTAACCGTTCTGATGTTTCAACCACATTATCGCCTTTGAGTGCAGATAGAGGAATGTATTGAACATCTGGTATATCAAGTTGTGACACGAATTGTTTGTATTGACTACAAATTTCATTAAAACGTTGTTCACTAAAGTCAACTAAATCCATTTTATTAACAGCCAATACCACATGTTTTATACCTAATAATGATACTAAAAATGTATGTCGGCGAGTTTGTGTAATTACACCTTTGGTAGCATCTACTAATACTATGGCAAGATTTGCGGTAGAAGCTCCGGTAACCATGTTGCGTGTATATTGTTCATGACCGGGGGTATCAGCAATAATAAATTTACGTTTGTTGGTAGAAAAATATCGGTATGCCACATCTATGGTAATTCCTTGTTCTCTTTCGGCTTTTAATCCATCGAGTAATAATGCATAATCAATTTCTTCGCCTGCATGGCCTATTCGTTTACTGTCACGTTCTAATGCTGCAAGTTGATCTTCATAAATCATTTTACTGTCAAACATCAATCGTCCTATCAGTGTTGATTTTCCATCATCTACCGAACCGCATGTGAGTAAACGTAATAAATCTTTTTTCTCGTCGCGATTTAAAAATTCGTGTATATCTATTTTTGAGTTCGTATTCATTTTTATAGTTTTTTGATTGAGCTAAACCTCTAATAATTAAAAATATCCTTCTCGTTTTTTTTGTTCCATACTACCATCTTGGTCAAAATCAATAACACGAGTGGTTCGTTCAGAAACGGTTACGGTCATCATTTCTTCTACTATTTTTTCAATAGTATCTGCTTCTGATTCTATAGCTCCGGTGAGAGGATAACAGCCTAACGTACGAAATCTCACTTTACGCATTGTAGCTTTTTGAGCTAGTTCTTGAGGCATGCGTTCGTCGTCTACCATTATAAGAGTACCATTATATTCTACTATTGGTCGTTCTTTTGCATAATACAAAGGAACAATGGGAATATTTTCTAAACGAATATATTGCCAAATATCTAATTCTGTCCAATTAGAAATTGGAAATACGCGTATTGATTCTCCTTTGTGAACTTTGGTATTATATATATCCCATAATTCAGGACGTTGATTTTTTGGATCCCATTGATGAAACTTATCACGAAACGAGAATATACGTTCTTTTGCACGTGATTTTTCTTCGTCGCGTCGGGCGCCTCCAAAGGCTGCATCAAATTTGTGTTTGTCCAAAGCTGCAAGTAAGGCTTGTGTTTTCATAATGTCAGTATGTACTTTACTTCCATGAGTAAATGGCCCAACTCCGGCTTCAAATGCTTCTTTATTATATTCTACTATCAAATCCCAATTATTGTCGCGAGCATATGAATCACGGAATTCTATCATTTCTTTGAACTTCCATTTAGAATCTATGTGCATAAGAGGGAATGGTACTTTACCGGGATAAAAAGCTTTTTCTGCTAATCGAACCATAACCGATGAGTCTTTTCCAATAGAATAGAGCATTACAGGATTTTGAAATTCTGCAGCAACTTCACGAATTATATGAATTGCTTCGGCTTCAAGTTCTTTTAAGTGTGATAGTGAATATTCTTGCATATATATTATTTTTTACACATTGTATCCTATATAATTAGTAGGACAAATATAAATTTTTCTTTCACAAAAAAAATAATTTTTTTTATTGATTTAAAAAACTCTTGATCGTTGTTGAGATAATAGGTATAAATCGGCAAGAGCAACAGCCGTGGCAGCTTCTATAATTACCGGAATTCTAAGTGCAATACATGCATCGTGTCGCCCTTCTATAAGTAATTCCTCAATTGTGTTATGTTTAAAATTAAATGTTTGTTGAGGAATTCCTATACTTGAAGTTGGTTTTACAGCTACTCTAAATACTATGTCATTTCCATTGGTTATACCTCCGTTAATACCTGCTGCGTGATTTGTTTTTGTAGTACCTGTTGCGTCAATTATGGCATCATTGTGTTCACTTCCTTTCATGCGAGCCGATGCAAATCCACTTCCGAATTCAATCCCTTTTGTAGCCGGAACTGCAAATATCATATGAGCAATAAGTGCTTCTACTGAATCAAAGAATGGTTCACCTAAACCAGTTGATATGCCTGTGCAAATACATTCTATAATACCACCTATGGAATCTTTTTGTTCTACAGCTTCTTTTACTGCTTTTTGTATATCGGCACTTCCACCGGCTTCTATAAGTGTTGCCGATACAGTAGCAGGAGCTATTATTTTTTTTGCTATTACACCGGCAGCTACTAAGCCAAGTGTAATTCTACCCGAAAAATGACCGCCTCCCCGAGGGTCGTTGTATCCACCAAATTTTTTTTGACCTGTAAAATCAGCATGCCCCGGACGAGGTTGATCCCATAAGTTTGAATAATCGCCTGATTTGGTATTTGTATTTTCAAATACAACAGTAATAGGAGCTCCGGTAGTTTTACCATTGTATACACCGCTTACTATACGTGGTAAATCGGGTTCTATTCGGGGAGTAGTACCCAAACCTCCGGCTCTGCGGCGAGAAAAATCATATTCTAAGTCTTTTTCACTTAATTCAATTCCTGCAGGACAACCGTCAATTACTGCTCCTATTTGAATACCATGGCTTTCGCCAAATATACTCACTCTAAATAATCTACCAAAACTATTCATATTTCTATCTTTTATGGTACAAATGTACTAAAAGTTTGACTTATTATCATTAGAATATCTGTATGCAATATAATTATAGGTAAAAACGCTATATTTTATCACTTTGCATTTTCGTTGCAATAAAATATTGTTCAACAAAACTTTTTTCATGCAGTATCATCATTGTTTACTGAATAAAACAATTGAGAAAATGAGTTTTTAAAATATATTCTGTATAGGGTTATAAACTGTAGTTGTAAATAAATTTCAAAACTAATATAGAATAATTTTTTGAACGGTATTTAAATTC
>JAJUFK010000334.1 GCA_029266015.1 Bacteroidota bacterium | reverse complement strand
CATTAAGAATGTGCCATCGGCGTCGGGTAACGTCCATGTGCGTGCAGCGGTAAGGTCAGCAGAAGTAATCGTACCTGTAAAAGTACCACCTACAGCAGTAGATTGTGGTAAAATTCTAATTCTGTCGGAATTAGTTGTTGAAGAACGAAACTCAGCAGCACCTGTAGTACCTAATGTTGTAATCATACTAGTAGCAGTACCGGTAGAAAGATTAATACCTCCTGTACCGGCATTAATAGTAGTAGTACTTGTAGTATTGGTACTACCAAGAGTAACAGTTTTAGCCGCAGCGCCGTTACCAATAGCAATAGTTTGAGCGGCAGTGCCACCAATCGTAACAGTACCGGTAGAGGTTCCGGTGCCAATATTTACGGCATTGTTTGAATTTGCATTTAAGTTAACAGCAGCGCCAGAAGCGTTTAAACCTGCATTAAAAGTACCTAAAGCACTCCAAATATGAGCTCCGGTCCATGTAGGAGCAATAGAAACGTCAAGAGCGGGGGCAGCATCGCTACGCATAAATGTGGTAGCAGAACCATTGGTAGCAGTAAGTCCAATAGTTGCTGTAGGATTAGCTGCAGTTGGTACAGTAGGAATATCGGTTGTGAGTGCTAAAGTACCTGTAGCATCAGGTAATGTCCATGTACGAGCAGCAGTAAGATCGGCAGAGGTAACAGTACCTGCAAAACGAGCAGCCCCGCCGGTATATGGAAGAATTCTAATTTGGTCGTCGGTAGCAGTATTAGTTTGAATAGTAGTAGAAGGAGCCGAAAGTAAAATATTACCTGTACCGGCATTAATTGTAGTAGTACTTGTAGTATTGGTACTACCAAGAGTAACAGTTTTAGCCGCAGCGCCGTTACCAATAGTAATAGTTTGAGCGGCAGTGCCACTAATAGTAACAGTACCGGTAGAGGTTCCTGTACCAATATTTACGGCATTGTTTGAATTTGCATTTAAGTTAACAGCAGCGCCAGAAGCGTTTAAACCTGCATTAAAAGTACCTAAAGCACTCCATATATGAGTTCCGGTCCATGTAGGAGTAATAGCAACGTCAAGAGCAGGGGCAGCATCACTACGCATAAATGTAGTAGCTACACCATTGGTAGCAGTAAGACCAATACTAGCTGTAGGATTTGCACCTGTTGGAACAGAAATCGAACTCCATGTAGGAGGGTTAGTGCCGCCAGCCGATGTTAATACTTGACCAACGGTGCCATTTGCTAATAATGCTGTAGTATTTGCTGCGGTTTGATATGGAATACTTCCTCCAACACCACCTGCAATATTTGTAGCAGTAGTTGCTGTAGTAGCATTTCCAGTCAATGCTCCGGTAAATGATGTTGAAGTTACCGATGTTAATCCTGCTAAAGTTGTTGAACTTGCACCTAAATTTATTGCAGTGGTTCCTATAGTTATACTTGAATTGGAAAGAGCAGCATTTGGTATATTTGTTAAACCTGCACCGGAACCTGAAAATCCTGTTGCCGTTAAAATTCCGGTAGAAGGAACAAAACTTAATTTTGTAGTTGAAATGCTCGCTTGATTATTTCCTGCGCCTGTTGTCCATACCGGATACATAGTTGCTGCATTTGCATTGTCTGTAGTAGTGTTCAAAGGAACTGTAATATTTGCAGAACCATTAAATGAAGTTCCGTTAATTAAACGAGCTGTAGTAAGTGTTGCTGCACTACCATCAATACTGGTAATACCTGTTAATGATTGTGCTCCCGATGCTCTATTGATAGCTATATTTGTAGTTCCTAAATAAAAAGTTTGATTCACATTAGCTTTACCTGCTAAATCTGTTGTAGCTTTTGTATCAACATAATTTTTTGTTGCGGCATCTTGAGCAAGCGTAGGATCGGCTACGTTTATTAGTTTATTCGATCCAAGAGATACATCTGTTGTTGCTGCACCAAAACCACTTAGTGGAATATTAGCTTTATCTAAATCAACATTTGCGATAGTTCCATTTGCTATTTTTGCCGATGTTATTGCATTGTTTGCTATTGTAATAGTTCCGTTATTTATAATTGTTGCATCGCCTTGCATTGTTACACCGGCGGCTTTATCTGATGCATTTCCAACAAAAATATTTCCATTAAGTAAGGTTATATTGTTAGGGTCAACTGGAGTTGTACTTGGATTAGTCCATTTAAAACTTCCATCACCTTTTGATGTAAGAACCCAATCAACAGTACCATTTGTTAATGGAGTACCAATATTATCACCAGCCAATTTTGGAGCTGTTACTATACCATTTGTTAAAGTTGTAGTTCCCGTAGAATTTATTGTAATTGCTCCTGTCATATCAACAGCATTTGTTTTGCCGCTGGCATTACCAACAAATATTTTATCCTCAGCTAAAGTTAATTCAGGATTTGAAATTAAGTTTGTTATATCTGTTTGAAGCGTTGTAACATTATTTTCTAGATTCGTAACATCGGTTTGTAGGTTACTTACATTAGTTTGCAGAGTTGATATATTATTTTCAGTTGTAGTAACTCTATTATCGAGGTTAGTAACATCGGTTTGCAGATTAGTAACGTTGTTTT
>JAJUFK010000126.1 GCA_029266015.1 Bacteroidota bacterium | reverse complement strand
GTTGTAATTTGTATGGATCTTTTGCACAAAGTTCTAAAAAACAATCAGGAATAAAGTCAAAAACAGAGTATGAAGAAACCTTTGTTAAAGGAAGCCCGGGGCAAGTAATTGATAATAAAACAGAGTACGATGAAGACGGGAATGTTTTGAAAGAATATTCATATAATAAAGAAGGAAAGTTAAAACAGCTTGTAGTATATACGTATAAAAACAATAAAAAGGAGACAGAAACTTGGTATGGACCTGATAATAAAGTTATAGAAAAACATGTATATACCTATAATGCCAGAGGTGATAGAATTCAAAAAATTACCTATAATGGTCAAGATAAAATGATAAAGAAAAAAACCTATTCATACGAATATTACCAGTAAAGGATGGATTCTACCTTAGTTGATATAATTAATTCTTTTAAACCAATCTCATTGGAGGAGATGGATTCGGTTAAATTACTTGTAAGAAATGATTATAAATTTATTACGACTATTCCCACATTATATGCAATTTTAAATGATTTGAATGATGAGTATACTATTCTTACTATAAATCAAAATCCATTTCAAGAATACAAAACTATTTATTTTGATACGGCAGAAGACTCAATGTATATGAGTCATCAAAATGGTAAGCTAAATAGATATAAAATAAGACATAGAACTTATATGTCTACTAATGCTGAATTTTTAGAAATTAAATTTAAAACAAATAAAGGCAAAACATTTAAAAAACGTATTCCGTTTCCAATTTCAAAAGATTTGACTGAAGCGAATGATTTTATTACGAAAAATTCGCCATATTCAGGAGAACAATTACGACATAAATCTCTTGTAGAATATACTCGATTAACATTAGTTAATTTAGCACAAGGTGAAAGGGCAACTATTGATATAGATTTACATGTAACTAATTGTGAAACCAATGAAACAGTAGATTTTTCTCATGTTTGTATTATTGAACTTAAACGTGATAAATCAACATCTAACTCTAAATTGCAATCGGTGTTATTAAAACATAGAGTTTTTCAAAGAGGTATGAGTAAATATTCTATAGGAACGGCAGCTATATATGATATTAAAAAGAATAGATTTAAGAAAAAATTACGATTTATTGAAAAATTAAAAATTAACTCAAAATAATTATACGTATGGAACAAAAAATATTTGGCATCCCTCTTTTAAATAGTTCTGATTTTATTGAACTAATCATCCGATTTTCATTTAATATGTTTTTTATTATAGTAATTGTTAGATTTTTATACTATGCAATTACAAAACGTAAAGATTATTTATTTACTTATATATTAATTTCTACCATAGTATTTTTATTATGCTTTTTGTTAAGTAGTGTAAAAATGCAAATTGGATTTGCACTTGGGTTATTTGCTATTTTTGGTATTATTCGTTATAGGACAAGTCAAATGCCAATTAAAGAAATGACGTATTTATTTTTAGTTATTGGTTTGTCGGTTGTAAATGCATTGGCTAATAAAAAAATAAGTTATGCAGAGCTTTTATTTACAAATATTGCGATTCTTGGAATTACCTATATTTTAGAAAAATTATGGTTGCTTAGACATGAGTCTCACAAAATAATTCGATATGATAATATTGATTTAATAAAACCTGAAAAATATGATGAATTAAAGGCAGATTTAGAGAAACGTACAGGTCTTACAATTAATAGAATTGATGTTGGCGATATTAATTTTTTAAGTGATTCGGCACGAATTCAAATTTATTATTATGAAAAAGATAATGATATAAATCAATTGGCAGAAAACACAAAAGGTGGAGATGATTAATTAGGTGAGAAAAAACTATTTCATAGGATTATTTTTTTTAATTGTATGTGGTTATAGTACTTTGTATAGTCAAACTCATACTAATGAATTGTGGACGGAATTAGGAGTTTCATCTGAGATAGTTTATAATTTACAAGCAGAAGCTATAATAGAAACACGATTTCAAGAAGTTGGATCATATATCAAATCAATTTCGGGTGAAATAGGAGTTTCATATAAACTTATAAAACCTATTTCTGTTGGAATTACATATAAGTGTACCGAAAAAAATAGACCACAGGGTTTTTTTGCAGCTCATACCGGAGCTTTTACATTTTCATATCGTCAAAAATATGGTAATATTCGTGTTGCATATCGAAATAAATTTGAAATAAATCGCGATACATATATCAATGAATATATTGATTTGTATCCGCAATTTGAAGACAGAAACCGATTAAAATTATCATATGCTCGTAAAAAAGCGTTTATTTCACCTTCTCTTTCAATAGAAACATTCCATACTGTATATAATCAAAGTCAATTTTTATTAAGTGAAATACGATATTCATGTGGGGTAGATTTTAATTTAAAAAATAAATTTGAGGCAAGTACAGCATATACATATAAACAAAGTTTCGGAAAATCCGTAAATACATCTATATATTCTATAAGTGTTTCAAAATCTTTTTGATATACTAAAAATATATATAATAAATATAACAATGAAATATTTTTTACGCATATTATTTATAATAAGTTTATTTGTAAGAGTTACTTGTTTTGCTCAGGAATTAATTATAAATGAAATTGTTGCAAATAATACTAGTGGGTATACCAATGCTGCCGGTAAAACACCCGATTGGATAGAATTAAAAAATGTTTCTACTAAAACTATAAATCTGTCTCAATTTAGTTTAGCCGATTCAAAAACAAAGTCTCATCCATGGCAATTACCAAATGTACAACTTGCTCCAGGAGCATTTTATGCGATAGAAGCTACTAATCCTAAAGAATTGGTTGTTGATTGGGAAACAATTATAGATAAAGGTGCTGTGTGGAAATATATAGTTCCTACTACCGAATTGCCAACACAATGGAAACAATTAGGCTTCAATGATGCTTCATGGTCTCAAGGTCCTTCAGGGTTTGGATATGGAGATAATGATGATGTAACGGTTTTAGAAAATTGTATTTCGGTATTTATTCGTAAAACATTTTCTATTGCAGATGTTTCAATAATTTCGTCGGCAATACTGCACATGGATTACGATGATGGGTTTGTTGCATATCTTAATGGAGTTGAAATAGCTCGTGCTTCTATTGCAGGAAATCCTCCTTCATATAACGCCGGAGCAAGTGGTCACGAGGCTAATTGGTATCAGAAATTACCTATAGAATCATTTCCAATTGCTGATATTACAGATATAATTCAAAATGGAGAAAATGTATTGTGTATTCAAATACATAATACAGATATAAATTCATCGGATATGACAGCAATACCTATATTTACACTTGGATATTCTGAAAAAAAAATTGGTAATACCGGGGTTTCAACATATATTCAGTTGCCTCAAGCAGGTAACCAGGCTCCTTTTAAAGTGAGTGCTTCCAAAGAAACAATATATCTTTTTAAAAATACTATACTTGCTGATAGTATAGCATTTGAAGATTTACCGCAAGACGTTTCTATTGGTCGAGCTCGAAATGAAACTAAGAGTACGGTATATTTCACAAGTCCCACATTTGGAAAAGAAAACTCGGTTATTGTTTATACGCCAAAAACGTTGTCAAAACCTGTTGTTTCAGTAGCAGGCGGGGTGTATTCCAAAAATCAAGTGATTATTATATATAGTCCCGATAATAATACACAAATTTATTATACAACCGATGGAAGTATTCCAACAGAAAATTCTAAGCTCTATACGGCTCCTATATCAGTTTCTACCAGCACCATTTTAAAGTATAGAGCCTATAAATCTGGATATGTACCAAGTGATGTAGTAACGCATTCGTATATTATTTTTAAACGAACACACAGATTACCTATAGTTTCAATAACGTATAATCATAATGATTTTTTTGACCCTAAAACTGGCATTTATGTGTTAGGTCCCAATGCGCAATCAGATCCTCCAAATTTTGGAGCAAATTTTTGGCAAGATTGGGAACGCCCATGTCATGTTGAGGTTTTTCATCCTGATGGCACAACAGTTTTTTCTCATAATTTAGGTGTTAAAATTGCAGGAAATTGGAGTAGAGCAAATCCTCAGAAGTCGTTAAAATTTTATGCACGCGACAAATATGGCGACGAAGCAATAGAATATCAGATTTTTAAAGATAAGCCTATCTATTCGTTTCAGTCATTTATTCTTCGAAATTCAGGAAATGATAATTGTAATACTCATATGCGTGATGGAGCCATTCAATCTTTGTGTCGAAATATGGGGATTGATTATCAGGCATATCAACCTGCTGTAGTCTACATGAATGGACAATATTGGGGAATATTAAATTTTCGTGAAAAAATTAATAAAGATTTTATCACTGGAAATCATGGTATTCCACTTGAAAGTTTTGCTATTTTGGCAAATGTAGATGAACCGGTGTATGGTGATATTCAAAATTTTAGAGATTTATATGCTTTTATAAGCAATAACGATATTTCAATACCTGCTAATTATGAACGAGTAAAACAAGATTTAGATATTGATAATTATATTAAGTATAATGTAATTGAAATGTTTGCCGTAAATGAAGATTGGCCCGGTAATAATGTAAAAGCTTGGAGAGAATATGGTTCACAAGGCAAATGGCGATATATTTTATATGATTTAGATTTTGGTTTTGGTATTTGGGATGCTAATAAAGTATATAGAAATATGCTTACTTTTGCCTTAACCAATGATGAATCTATTGGGTGGCCAAATCCACCATGGAGTACGCTTATGTTACGAAAATTAACGCAAAATCAAGAGTTTAATGCATTATTTCTTAATCATGTTGCAGATAGACTAAATACAACATTTCATCCTGATTCTATATCGCGGCATATAGATTCATTAAAAAATTTGATAATAAATGAATTATCATATCATGCTACCCGATGGAATGCCAATAGTGATGATATGTATGCTAATATATTGGGCATGAAAGAATTTGGAAAGAATAGAGGTGCTATAATGCGTCAACATTTTGAGGAATATTTTAATACCGGAGGTAGTTATCCTCTTACTATTACCAGTTCGCATAGCAATCCCGGACGAATTCATGTAAATACAATAGATATTACTAAGTTCCCATGGTCAGGATTATATTTTAATAATAATACCATAACTCTTACTGCCATTCCTGCTCCAGGATATACATTTGTTACATGGCAAGGTGCAGTAGTGTCAACAAATCCTACAATTACACTTACTAAAAATTCTGCTACTTCTGTACATGCCGTTTTTACATACAATGCTCAAAATATACCACAAATAGTAATTAGTGAAATTAATTATAATTCAAATTCAGAGTCTGATACAGGAGATTGGATTGAATTGTATAATAAATCAAATACTAATCAAGATGTGTCTGGTTGGACAATTACAACACAATCACCAAACAAACCTTTTATATTTCCTCAGGGGTCTGTAATTCCTGCAAATTCGTATTGTATTGTATCATCTTCTCTATTAAAATATAATACTATGTATCCCTTGGCAACGTATATGCGTTTTGGGAATATACCATTTACATTATCTAAATCGCAAGAAACATTATTTTTACGAAACGCACAGGGGTATACTATACATTCTATCTCATACAATGATACATATCCATATCCTAAAAAATGTGATGGATACGGATATACTTTAGAATGTACCGATGCAAATAATTTTGTTCAAAATCCTATGATTTGGCGAGCACCTACATATATGGGGACACCGGGTAAAACCAATACACCTTTGATTAGAAATGTAAATTATAATGCTATTCAAATTAATGAAGTAATGTATAACCCACACGATAATGCAAAATGTGGAGACTGGATTGAGTTATATAATTCAGGTAATTCACTTGTAGATATATCCGGTTGGGTCTTACGTGACGGTAATAATTCAATAAGTATTATTCCAAAGCCTACTGCAATTGCTGCAAAGTCATATATAGTTTTTTGTGAAAATCCTCAAAAATTTGCAACAGTATATCCGCAAGTTACATGTACTCCTCTCAATATTGGGTTCAAAAGTAGTGGTGATTTTATTCGCTTAGCAGACCAATATGAATTAGTTGTAGATTCAGTCCAATATAGTGTTTTTTCTGATTTGGGTATTATAACAAATGGTACAGGACGAACTATAATACGTGATGCAAATAACACATGGACATATGGTAACGTAGGAGGCACTCCTGAAGCAAACAATATAAAAGGTCAGACATCATTACAAGAAATTTCACATACAACTCAATATGTGTATCCTAATCCATGTAAATCACATATAGGAATTTCGATAGATAATGCTTATATGATTAGTATATATACATTGCTTGGACAAGAATTAATGCAAATAGAAGTTTCAGATTCTACAAATATTGATATTTCAACTTTACCGGCAGGAATGTATATAGTGCAAATAAATACATTGAATCAAGTGCTTTATCAGTTGATAACAAAGCAGTAAATTATTTTTTTATAAAATTTACAGATGATTTATGTTCAATATCTGATATATGTAATATATAGCTACCGGCAGGAATTTTTGCAAAATTCACGGTAATTTCTTGTTTGTTTTTTTGTGTCGGTACTTGCATTGTTTTTATTATTTTGCCTTGCATGTCGCGAATTTCAATAGTAATTGTTGATTGTGGAATAAAATTGAATCGAACAACTGCATCTGTGATAACAGGATTCGGATATATTTCGCAATCGTTCATAAATTCGCCGCACCCATAAGTGCTTACTATATTAGAATAACTATATGCTCCATTTCTATCGGTCTGTTTTAATCTGTAATACAACATATTGTCGGCATATAATCCTTTGTTGTTATCTATAACTTCATAATGAGTAGGAGTATTGGAATTACTAGCCCCGGTAATTTTTGCAATGGGTTCC
>JAJUFK010000169.1 GCA_029266015.1 Bacteroidota bacterium | reverse complement strand
TAAAAAAAAAATTTATAAATTTTTTTATTAATTAAAAAATTAATATAATTAAATAAAAAATTTTTTTTTAAAAAAAAATTATTTAAAATAAAAAAAAAATTTATAAAATAAAAATTTTATAAATATAATAATAATTAAAAAATATATTATGTATAGTTTTATAAACTTTATTTGTAAATAAATTTCAAAAATAATATAGAATAATTTTTTGAACGGTATTTAAATTCTTTTCATTTTTTAAGTTTATTAAATATCGTATTTTACAATACCAACTAAATCTTTTATGCGAATAAGTCTGATGGAAAAAGCTATAATAATTGAAAAAATCATAAGTAAAATCATATTATATATCCAATTTTCACTTAAAACGCCTTTTAAATAGAAGCACATACCTATGGTAAGGGCAGTAAATACAAGTAAAAGAATAATAGTTTTGTATTGAACAGTAAAATGAAAAATACGTTTAGACAGTAAAATTTGAATAATAGCTGTTAAATATTGAGTAATAACACTTGCTAATGCTGCTCCGTATGCTCCATAATATGGAATGCAAATAATATTTAATATAAAATTCAAAACCATACCTGAGGCTGCTATAATATTGAGATATTTTAAGCTATTGTTAGCTGTAAGTAATGTTCCAAAAATATACGAAGATGATATTGGAATAAATCCAATTATTAAAACTTTATATATTTCTGCTGATTCATCATAGTGGTCATGATACATAAGTTTCATTAATTCCCACCCATAGAACCACGTGCAAATTACAAAGATGAGAGTTGGAATTATGAGTAAAATGAATGAAAGTTTGGTAAGTTGGGCAACTGATTCGCCAAATCGCAGCATTTTTGAAAACATAGGTAGCAATAATGTTGCAAATAAATATGCAAACATACTTACAGCATCTAATATACGATACGATTGTGCATATATACCTGCTTGTTCTGCTCCGTTTGGCAACATATATTCTACCATAACCATATCCATTCGTGTATAAAGACCCATAAGTAAAACTAACAGTGCAAAAGGATAACTTTGTTTGAGTATTACTAATAAAAATGTAAAATCAAATTTGATTCTAAACAATGATGTGTTGGTATATACTATAATAAAGGCAATAGCACACGTAATACTGTAGGAGATAGTTTGTGCATATACAAACCATTGTATTTTAAATTCATGTTGTTTTGTTATCAATACAATGCCACATAATATAATCATAAGTACGCGGTCTATTACGGAAACCAAACTATCTGTTTTGTATTTATGTAATCCCGAAATATTGGAACGTAAATAAAGAATAAACGATAATAAAAATTGATTGAAAATAAGAAATATAAAGAGATAATATCTTTCAAGGGTAAAATTGAGCAATGCTCCTACTATAATGGCAATAATTGCATATACCACACCCAACAAACATTTTAATATAACAATATTTGAAAAGTATTTTCGCAATAATTGGCTATGTTGAGCTATATTTCGGTTGTTGAAATTTGTAATTCCTAAATCGAGAATTATATTGAGCATGATTGATAAACTAAACATGGCTGCATATAAACCATATTCATGAGCTCCTACAGTATTTTGAACAGTTCTGTCAATGCCAAATATCCAAAAGGGTTTAACCAATAAATTGAGAAAAACCAATAAGGCTAAATTTGTTAAAAATGTTTTTTTCACATTGAAGAATATTTACCGGCAAATATAATGAAGCTTATTGTATAATTTAAAACAATTTGTGGTAAATAAAAAACTAACATTATATATTGGGCTTTGCAAGAATTTATGTATATTTGAATTACTATGATTACGTGTGCGGTACAAGTATAAATTTTGATAAATCAACAAAAATACATGATAGAACAATCTCAATATCATTCTATTATTTCAAAAGCATGGCACGAATATAATCCTAAACGAGAAATTGCATCAATAGTGGATGTTAGTGCCAATGTATCTACAAATAGAGTATTTGCTGTTACATTTACCGATGGTAGTTTTATTATGGCAAAAGTTTCGAATTTTGGTAAGTTTGAAAATTTTAAAGAAGATCATACTATCATTAATGTAATGGCCAATAATTTAGAATATCCGTATGATTTATTTCTTTCAAGTTCATTGATGAAGAATGATGAACTTTTTTTATATAAATATGATGATTCTTCTATTGATGTATGGTTAGTTTTTTATAGAGTTGTACGAATTAAAAATAAATTACCAAAACGACTATACGAAGAACAAATACGCATACTGGGTAGGGAGTTGGCAAAATTCCATAAAATATGCGATACCATGACACCGGTTTTGCCTCAGTCATCAAAAAATTTACAAAAAGACATACATTCTTTGCTGAGACGATTACAGAAAGAAGGGAGCGACCAAAAATATGAAGGAAATGTTGATTTAATCCGTAAGCATTGTGATATATTTTTGGAACAGTATGATAAATTGGGAATGGATACATTTTCTAAAATTCCTGTATTTGTTGATTGGAATATTGGTAATTTTTCGGTTCGTGATAATGGCACTTTTTTTTCGCGTTGGGATTATGATTGGTTTAGAATGAGTTCTCGCATTCTCGATTTTTATTCGTTTAGCAGGGTAGTATCCGATATAGGTGATAAAACAGATTTTAGTTATACATCTTCACAACTCAATGAAGACAGATTTCTATTGTTTCTTAAAGAATATCATGCTGTATTTCCGCTTACTGAAGCCGAAATACGTTTTATGAAGGAAGCATATCGTTTTTTCATTCTTAATTATGTTATAAACAATGGTAAATATTTTTTTGCTCCCTCATATGCAAAAAAATTACAGCATGAAGCTTATGAAATGTATCTTCCACAACTTGATTCTGTATGTAGTTGTGATAGAATTCTCCATGAATTAGGGTTTTAATAGTTGTGTTTTTACAATTCTTTTGATGATAAAACTCAATATGTAAAAGTGTTTGGGAAAGGTTGAGTAAATAAAAAAATATGTATTTTTACAAGAATATATAGTTTGAATACATAAAACAGTTTGAAGGATTTATGATAATTTCTCGGTTTTCAATTATTCCCGAATGTAATTTGCTTATAGAATATTATGCGGGTAAGGTTTCATTATCACACTTCTTGGAATTAAAAAAACAAGAAGCTTTGCACCCTTATTATTCTCCTTCACTTTCGGTAATTACCGATATTCGCAATGTTGATTATCATGTGTTTGAAAAGCAATACTTGGAACAATTTGTAAATTTTATTAAACAAAATAACACTTATAATGCGAAACGTAAAACTATAATTATAACCCAAACGCCAAATCAAGTTGTATGGGCTCAATTGTTTGATGAATTTATTCGTGAAATCGGTGTGTTTGTTCGTACTGTTACATCGCCTAAATCTGCATATGCATGGTTGCATATACCTTTGGAGCATGTTTCATTGGTTGAAGATGAAATGAAAAAATTAATGATTTAAATACACAAAAGAGCTAAAGTTTCTATAGCTCTTTTGTGTAATAATATTAATGTATGATTACTTTATTCTATATCGTAACCCCACATATAGTTCTCTGCCATATACCGGTCCCCATATAAGTGAACTGTCAAAATATGGGCTATAAGGTTCAGCAGCAGAAAGAATAGGATTATGTTGCTTAAAATTTAATACATTTTCACCACCTGCATATAATTCAAATGTTTCGTTCCAAGTTTTTGAAATTTGTGCATTCATAGTTATAAAATGTGGTGATTTTAGGGGCAGTTGATACGCAATTGGATTTGATTGTAAAGAAGGAATTGGCTTGGAGCCATGCCAATTGCATGTATAATCAAATGCTAAATGATTGCGAGTTTTATAAGCCATATTTATAAATGCTCTATGTTTAGATATTAGTGGTTTATCTTGTAACACTCCGTTGTATGTAGTTTTAACATCATACCATCTATAAGCAATTCTTACATCTAAACGTTTTATAAGTTCATAATCAATTTGTGTTTGTATACTGTTTGAAAATGATTCACCTTGTAAATTGTAAAAAATAGCTTTATGCGGATCTTGTACAAAATCTACAACTATTTGATTTTGAAAATGAGTTCTGTAAGCATCTAAACTTATTGCTCCTTTACGATAATTAATAGTAAATGTTCGTGTTATGTTTATACCATAGTTCCATGCAACTTCGGGCAATAAACCATACCCATAAGAAGAATTTGAAACTATTTCTATAGTTCGTGAACTTGCCAACAGATTACTATTTTCGGTAAATATATTAGCTGTTCGTTGCCCGCGACCGCCCGAAGCTCGTAGAGTCCATTGTTGTGTAGGAGCATAACGTATATGTATTCGAGGTGTTGCAAATACTCCAAATTCTGAATGATAATCGCCACGTAATCCCAATACTGCATTAAATTTAGTAAGATATGTAAAAGTGTATTCACCAAAAATACCCGGAATTACCTCAATTCTATTGTATTGGGTTGAGTTAAAATCTTCTATATATGAATCGTATTGGACACTTGCTCCGGTTTTGAAACCATGATTTGTGTTTCCTATAATACCTTGGAGAATTCCGTTAGCATAGCCACTTTGTTGTTGAGCGTCATAGTATCGCAGTCCGTAACGTGATTGTTGATTATGTTGTGAAACAGAAAATTGTGAACCAAAACTATAACCCGGTTTATTTTGGAACACTTTACCTGCTTTTGCCCATGCCTCAACTCGTTGTATATCACTTGTAAGTCCCCATGGGTTCAGCGTATCGCGAGTCATAGTCCGTTCAAAATTCATTTGCCCGGCAAGTGATTCTACATATGTACCTTTTATACCAAATTGGACATGTAAGCCATTGTGATTTTCAATTTCCCAACGATTAAGAGCAATTATCTGATTGCCAATAGGCATATCCATAAATCCATCATTGTTGGAATCGTGACGAGCTTGCGATGTTTTGCCATGTAAAAGCAAAGCGGTAGACATATGCTCGGCAACAGAATATTTAGTTGCCACATTTGCTTCATATCTACCCGATGGACTTGCATATAGATTGAGAAAAAATTTGTCCATAGTAAAGGGATTCCGATATTGAACATCAATTTGTCCTGTTATACTTTCGAATCCGTTAACAACAGATCCTGCACCTTTGTTGAGGTGAATGGCTTGCACCCATGGCCCGGGAACAAATGTAAGTCCGTGTACTGCAGAAAGACCGCGTATATACGGCATATTTTCTCTGCTTATTTGAATATACGGACCTGCCAGTCCTAACATTTGTATTTGTTTAGTACCGGTTACAGCATCGGTAAAGGATACATCTACCGATGGATTTGTTTCGAAACTTTCGCTCAAATTACAGCACGCCGCTTTGTTGAGTTCGTGTTCAGTCATTACCTGAATTTTCATAGGTTCCAATGAACTTGAAAATGTGCTGGTAATTTTATGTTTTACTTCAACTGTTTGTAATTCTACTCCTTGTTGTAAAATAAATTGAACAGTTCCTTTTTTGCCAATAGGAATTTCTAATGTATCAGATGTATACC
>JAJUFK010000068.1 GCA_029266015.1 Bacteroidota bacterium | reverse complement strand
ATATACAAAATACAATAAGAATTAATTTTTAACAACACATAATTTTTTTGATTGGGCTTTATTATACACAGTTATAAAATAAATTCCTGATTTGTACTGTGACATATTAATACTACTAACAGAATTAGGAGAAATATTTGAATATACACCTTTTACTTGATTGGTAGCATCTTTTATAATTACGTGTACGGTTTGATTTGATTGTATTTGTAAGGTATGAATAACCGGATTGGGAAATGCTGTTACTTTAAGTTCCGAAATAAATTCATTATTTACTCCATACATAACGGGTGTTTTATTTTCATTTTCATCTTCCGATCCACAACTATTTTCTATACACTGTATAGGCAACAGATTTTTTTTAACGGTATATGTTTCATAACTTTCCAAAACCGAAGATGATACTATAAAGGGAGAATCAAAATGATTTTGTTTCTGAAATTCTACTGTAACTATTGTTCCTTTACCATTAAATGTTTGCAGAGCTCCTTTCCCATTTAAAAACACACTAATATTCATTGTATTGTTACCAACAGTAACCATATATGAAATAAACCGTGCATCAATAAGTGAATTATTAAATAAAACGGTACCGGTTGGAATTGCCACCTGAGCATCAAAAGTAAGTTCTATATCAAACCCCAAACATTGCTCTACAGATTGGGTAATTTCTACAGGCACATCAAACCAATTGTTATTTGAACACACATCTACAGTTATAACAGTTGCAGGTGATGATGGTGGTGTTAGATGAAGAGAATTTGCCTGAACTACAATGACTAATAAACTCAAAGTTATACTTATACAACTTACACGAGCTAATCCTGAATTAAGTAATAGTGTTTTCATAGCTTAGTCGTCAGTGTTTACCGTGCTGACTCCGCACTTCAAGAAATTTGCACTCCAAACAATAATGTATATCGCATTTATTGACTTGTACGAATCCGGAATTTTAGTTGTTTTTAATTTTATGTTAAGTTTTTTAAATAATTGTTAAATTTAATATTACAAAAAGTTTCAAAAATGCACTAAAAAATGATACCAGCAAGCGTTGATTTATATCACCTATTCAATATAATATTTTACTTGCAAAGGAGTTATAACTATTGTATATTTATGTTAAATTATTATTAACAAAAAAACATGTTAGAATACGCGTATGTAATTTTACAGAAATTAAGTTTTGACAAAGAACTCTTTAGAAAGGAGTTAAAAAAATGTATTTCATACCTCAACACAGATGAGACAAAGCAATTAGAACATTGGGTTCAAAAAAATTACACCCACGAATATGATGAATTGCACTCATGTTTTTCAATATAACACAGAGGTATATACATTTGAAGGTGTTCCGGTAACACCAATGCTTGGGGCAAAAAGAGGTTTACAATAGTGTAGCCTCTTTTTTTTTTATATTTTTACAGAAAAAAGAATATGATATATACTTTAGGCGAAACTGTATTTGATATTGTATTCAGGAATATGAATCCTATAACTGCAAAAGTAGGAGGTTCTGCCCTAAATACTGCTGTAAGTTTAGCTCATTTAGGAGCTTCGGTATCATTTGTATCTGAAATGGGAACCGATACTGTAGGAAAACATTGTAAAGAATTTTTAAAACAACAAGGTGTAAACACATCATATATTTCTACACATTCAACACATCCTACTTCATTAGCATTAGCTTTTTTAAATCAAACAAACGATGCTCAATATCAATTTTACAAACAATTACCAAAGCTATTCAATTGTAAACCTTTACAAATAACACATAAAGATATTGTACTATTTTCTTCATCATTTGCTATAAGTGAACGAACACGCGAATCATTATTACAAATACTATATACTGCACAATTACAAAAGTCACTGATAGTATATGATCCAAATATCCGGTCACAGGTTCATGCTCGATCTACTGAGATGAATTATATAGAAGAAAACTTTTCAAAATGTCATATTGTAAGAGCATCAGACGAAGATTGTGCTGCTATATTTGGACATACAAACACAGTACGTATTTATAAAGAATTACAATCAAAAGGCGTACAAATATGTATAATTACAAAAAACAGTAAAACAGTTGAATTATTTACCCCCACATTTGTAAGTGAATTTGATGTTCCCGAAATAATACCTGTAAGCACCATAGGAGCCGGCGATACGTTCAATGCCGGAATTATCTATGCCTTATACAAATACGGTATTACTTACGACACACTAAACTCTACTCCATTATCTTTTTGGGTTTCTGCTATACACTTTGCAATAGCATGTGCCACAACAGTATGTATGAGTTTAGATAATTATATTGACAAACAAAACACCCGCGAATTACTGTCAATCATAGAACATTAGGTAAAGAACTTAAAATAAATCTATTATACAGCTTTTAAAATAATCATAAAAAAGTATGAGTATAATTTAGCATTTAGCTATATGAAAAGCCGAAATACTTGATTATATTTGTTACGATATAAAAACATTTAAAAATCATAAAATTGTAATCATATGAAAATAACAGTAGTTGGGGCAGGAAACGTAGGAGCAACATGTGCAAATGTGATGGCTCAAAAAGAATTAGCAAGTGAAATAGTGTTACTTGACATCAAAGAAGGTTTTGCAGAGGGTAAAGCAATGGATATAATGCAAACAGCAGCATTATTAAATTTTGACACTCGTGTAATAGGTGTAACAAACGATTACAGCAAAACTGCAGGTTCTGATGTAGTAGTAGTAACTTCTGGTATTCCTCGTAAACCGGGAATGACACGCGAAGATTTAATTGGTACTAATGCAGGAATCGTAAATGATGTAGCACAAAGCATTTTAAAATATTCACCAAATGCTATTATAGTGGTTATAAGCAACCCTATGGATACCATGACCTACCTTACGTTGAAAAAAACCGGATTGCCTAAAAATCGTGTAATAGGAATGGGTGGAATTCTTGACAGTTCACGTTTTAAATATTACTTAAGTGAAGCCTTAGGAGCACAAGCTACTGATATAGAAGGTACTGTAATAGGTGGACATGGCGATACTACTATGATTCCTTTAACTCGTTTAGCTACATACAATGGGGTTCCTGTAAGTTCAATATTAAGTGCCGAAGCGTTACAAAAAGTTGCAGCAGACACTATGGTTGGTGGAGCTACTTGCACCAAATTATTAGGAACATCGGCATGGATTGCTCCGGGAGCTGCAGGAGCTGCTTTAGTTGAATCTATAGTTCGCGACCAAAAGAAAATATTCCCATGTTGTGTTGCTCTTGATGGTGAGTATGGACAAAAAGATATTTGTATAGGTGTGCCTGTAATTATTGGCAAAAATGGTTTTGAAAAAATAGTAGATTACAAACTTACTGACGATGAACAAGCTGCTTTTGCTAAAAGTGCTGATGCTGTTCGCAATATGAATGATGTATTAAAAGAACTAAATATTTTATAATTTCATCATATATATATTTTTAAAATACAAAGGCTGTCTTGCAATAAGGCAGCTTTTTTTTATTCTATTATAAAATATTTGTATAATAACCTATTTACAATTTAACTATACTCTGCACTTCTTGTTTAGAATCAAAATTAACAACTACAGAATACACTCCTTGCGGTAAAGATTGCACTATTAATTCTACATTCTTACCTTCAATTACGTTTTTTTTCAACACCAATACTCCTTGTGAATTATACATTGTAACACTTGTAATTACATGTTCCGAATTAATCGTTATTACATTGTTGCATGGATTAGGAAATATTTGAATTTTTATTGGTTCTTTATGAGCAATCGATGATTTATCTTCAATCACAAATATTTTATTCAATCGTTGAATATTTCCACTTTCATCAGTTATTACAAAACGAACAACCGTTTGACCAAGCATTAATTGATTTGCAGCAAATGAAATTGAATATGTATTTTCTCCAACATACTGCATTGGCAAAACCTGAATTCCTTGAGTTGTTACAAATTCACCAACAACAGATGAAACAGAAGTATCATCGGTAACATGAATACTAAATGTAGTTAATGAATTGGTTTGATGAATGCTGGTATGTTCTACTGTAATTCCACTCACTATTGTTACTCCAACATGATGTATATATATATTACCTGCATTATCTACAACAGTAATATAAATTTGTTTATACCCCAATTCAATTCCTGCCGGTATAGTATAATTTCCCGAATACGTGTTTGGTAACGAACTTTGCGTTGCGCTTATTTTTGAGCCATGCAATTCCGAAAAATCAAATTCAACCGATGCTATTCCATTATTTCCGGTAGCAACTACGGTACACATTAGTTGTTGTTGTGAGGTATTTGTAAACACTGTAATAGGGAGTTGCACATCTACCGAAATTGGTAATACGGTTAATTCTATAGCACCGGCATCGGGAATTGCTTTAAACATAATAGTATCGTTAAATATCGAATCGATAGGAATAAACTGTCCATTTTGTTTAATACTATTATATGATACACCATCCATAGGTAAGACTATGCTTAATGGCAAATTATACAATTGATTGTTAGACAAGGTATCGTTCAATTCAATAATCCACGTGCCGTTGTGTGGTGCTTGTAATTGTGTAATACTTGCACATTTAGCTTGACGATGATATGTTATAATATCAGAATATGTTCCTACCCATACTTTACGAGCAAATGCCTGAATTGTATCTAATTGATACTGAAATTCTTTTTCGGGAACAGCAGCATAATTATTATCAATTACAGTTGGACTATTCACACTATGATATAAAAAGGTAAGCATACCTCCCCCATTTACCACATTATATACTTCGCGTCCAAACTGTTGAATTGTGGTATTTGTTCCTAAAGAATATACTTTGGTATTGTAATAATCTTGTTCGTTTGACACAAAATTATATGAATAGTTTGAAATACCCCATACACCGCGAGCAGCTATATAATTCATAGATTTTAAATATGCTATAATATCAGAATTAAATGTACCAAATGGATATGCCAAAGTGCGAACCTTTTGATTTGTAATACGAGAATTTATTACACTATCAGGAAATCGTATTTCAGTATCTAATGCTTCTAAGGAAATTTTTGTAAGATCGGGGTGTGATTTGGTATGATTTGCAATTTCGTTACCATAATTAGCCGCTTCTTGAATTTGTGTCCAATTTGAAACAGAATTAGTAAATACATTAAATGTGCCTACCATTCTACGTTTTTTGAGTTCAGGGACAACTATAGCAGGATGTCCGGGAGACCAATCGTCAAATGTTAGGGCAATAGCAGCACGTTTATTATCACGCCATTTACACACTTCACCTACTGATATTTGATTATTTGATACAACAATATTATCATGATATTTACATCCTGCACTATCACGTACCACAACATACTCAGCTATGGCGCCAACGGTATCTGTTATAGTAATACTAAAACCATTTTCACCGACCAATAATTCACCATTTTTGTACCAAGTATATGTCACATTATCTAATAATTCTGAGTTTGATGAAATTGTAATAGGAGTTTGTTCGTAAAAAAGATTTATATCGGGACCAACATGTACTGATGCACTACAATCATTCCATGTGATAGTACTATTAATAAAATTTGTAAGTTTTGTAGCCATTTGTTCATGTGTTTTTTTAGTTGGATGCCAATCTTCTCCATAAGGCGATAATTGAGGATCGAGCATAAGGTAATACACTTTAGAGTCACCTTGAGAATTAAAATATTGTGCTACCGACGACACATAATTCTGTATACGAGTCCAATGTTTTCCACCTACCGGATAATAGTCGCTCATCATAGTTCCCACGCAACAAATAAATGAAGCATTAGGATAATATGCCCGAAGTTTTTGAATAAATGCAATATATGTTTGTACAAATTGTGTTGAATCAACTTTGTATGCTGCCGACGAAACTTCGGCAGCAAAATCATTGGTGCCTATATTTATAACAACTACATCGGGAATATAATCATAATGATTCCACACCGGTGAAGGACTATCAGCTATTATATTATCGTAAATGAGAGGCAATGTACCTGTTTTAGACCCGGTATTGTTTTGCATTAACCCCCTACCAGAATATGCTACACACGAATACTGGGCTTGAACTTTACGTGCAGTAACAGCACCCCATGCCATATAATTATTTTCATTGGCAGAGGTAAAATGATATTTATCAGGAGTAGTGGTTGATATTTCATTACCATATCCACAGGTAATAGAATTACCAATAAACTCAATTTTTCTTTTAGGTAGTGGAGCCGGTTCTACAATAGTTGTTCCTTTAGGTAATATAAAACCCATAAAATCAACCTTTCCAACATTTGATTCGGTACGTTTAAACACCTCAACAGTATGATTACCTTGAGGTAAGTTTGAAGCAAGTACATATTCGGTCTGATTTTTTGAAAGTTGTAATACCGTTGGCTCGCCACCATCTATTATTACTGCAAAATAATTGGTAGTAGTAGCTGTTCCCAATCCATATTCCTTAAGTAAAATTGAAATACCGGTACCACTAAAAGCAGTTTTAATACTAACACCGGGGAATGCAAAAGAATACTTTAGCGGATTTGATGTATCAACCCTACCTGTAACTTGCACATAATTATGCGACGGACGAATAAGTGTTTGTGAAATTCCGAATAACGAAATGCAACAAAAAATTCCTGTAACAAAAAATACATGTATAACTTTCATAGTATGCCAATTTTTTAAAGTTTATAACAAAGGTAATTGAAAGTTTATACAATAGCTTAACAAAAATTCCCTAAAGACTTAACATTTTATGTAAATCAATATATTATATGGATTCTCTATATGTTCCGGGAGAACAATTCATAAGTTCTTTAAACACTCTATTAAAATGTTGAACATTATTATATCCCACTGCAAATGCAATTTCTGATATACTAAGTTTCGATTCTTGTAACAAATGCAAAGCTTCTTCAATACGAATTTTATTCACGTATTGCTTGAAATTTACATGTACATGATGCTTTAAAATTTCCGAAATTTGATCTTCTTGTATACCTATAGATTTAGCTACATGTGAAAGTTTTAAATCAGGATTTGAATACTCCTTTGCTATATAGGTTACTATTCTATTAAAATCATTATTTGATTTTTCAGGGATTGTAATATGTTCAATAGGTAAAAACAATCGGCTTATTGATTGTTTTTTGAATCGCCATACTATAAGAAGTATAACATAATACAAAACAGATACATATAAAAAAATTACCAATAACGGTTGAACAGAATACGATAAAGTAAACTTACGTATAGTAAATTGATATGGAGTATTAAGAGGTATAGTACTTTCGGTATACAACCACATATATTTAGTTTGGGTAAGATTATGAGATGGAACATTATTTACAATACGAGGATTCATTGCATACCACCATTCGGGTATTTCATTTATATCTTTTGTTTTACATTCAAACGTATTCAACCCTTTGTGAATAGTAAATGTTTTTACATACAATGCATATGTTAATGTATTGATAGAATCACTGTATGATGGTATAAATTGATTATAGCGAACCGATAGACGCATATCATTCTTAGTTTCAATTAAAATATGTACGGTATAATCAGAAATATCAAATAATTCTGCATCGGCACGTTCTATTTGCACACCTGCAAAAGGGAACTCGTATCCTTTTTTGAGCTCAAAAAATACATCTATTGCATTATTTTTATGAGTTACCGATGATGTAGAAGTACCATTTACTAACGAGTCACTAAAAGCATGAATTACATATTCTTGAGAATTCAGCACGTCAATAGTTGGTTTACGAATAAGAATCCAAACAATAAAAAAACAAAAAAAAGTCAAAAGAATAACCGTAATAAACTTATAATTCAAAAACAATTTCATGATACACCAAAACTGTTACAAATATTTACTGAGCATATCTATCAAATCCTTCCGTTTATTAGGTTTCTCAATATAATTATGGCTCCCTACTTTTATACAATTCAATTTTTAATCTTAATTAGCATATGCTGTTTGTGCAATTATAGGAATATCTTTATCAATTTTTTTAATTTCTTGCGTTGCCGTATATCCGTTCATTACAGGCATTTGTATATCCATAAGAATAACATCAATATCTCTTTGATTTTGTTTAAACATTTCTACACCTTCTTCACCATTTTGAGCCCACAAAATCTGAATATTAGTTTTTGCTAACACCTCACGTACAAGGTCATAGTTATTTTCTTCGTCTTCAACCAGCAACAAGGTTTTTTGCGACCAATCAATAGTTTCAACAACCTTTTCGGTTACTTGTTGTTCTGCTTTTTTGAATCCTTTCATTTTTTCAACAGGCAACGTAAACCGTATAATAGTTCCTTTACCAAGTTCAGATTCAGCCCACATTCTACCACCTAACAACTCCACGATTTTTTTTGAAACTGTTAACCCGAGACCTCCCATAAACTCAGAGTCTTCTGATTGCATATCAGTATTGAATAACAAATCTAATTTTTCAGCCGGAATTCCTTCGCCTGTATCTTTTACAAAAAATACTAATTCTATATTATTTTCTGCTTTTACATTTTCAATTATTTCATAACCAAATTCAACAGAACCTGAATGAGTAAACTTAATTGCATTACCCAACAAATTCATCATTACCTGTCTGAACCTGAATGTATCAGTATAAAATGAAAAATTCTCTTCTAACGACGGCACATTCATGGTAAGTTGAATATGCTTTTTACCGATATACTGTTTACTTTCGGTAAACGAATCGAGTAATTCTTGCAACACAGTATTTACATAACACTGTGAATAATTTAAATGTATTTTACCGGCCTCTATTTTTGAAATATCAATAAAATTCTCAATCATGTGCAATGCAAACGAACCACTTTCTTGATTTGACTCTAAAAATGCTTGTTTTTCATCAAGAGAAACATCTTCACGTTTCAGTAAATCGGCAAATACATGCAATGCTTGTTTTACCGTATTAATATTTTGTGTTTCAGAAAAATCTCCTTCTATTTTTTCTAATTTTTTTGCACGTTTTTTTAAGGCATTATTTCTTTGTTCCAATTCTTTTTTCTCAGAAATATCAACTAAAACAGCTTCTAAAGCTATTGGTTGCTGTTTGGCATCGCGTATTATGGTACTATATTGGGCAACCCATTTTTCTTTTCCGGTTTTGGTAATAATTTTATATTCCATTACAGGAGGAACTTTGCCCTCAATCATATATTTCCTGAATTTTTTAAAATCATCTTTACCTTCAGAAATTATAAGTTTTCTAAACATCATACTATCTGAGTAGAATTCTTGAGGCGTATAGCCTGTAAACGATTCTACGGCAGGACTTACATAATCAAACATTTCTGAAGGAAGAATAATTCTAAATACCATTTCTCGAGTATTGTTTTCGAGTAAATGAAAGTTTTTTTCAACAAGTTCTTTTAATTCAGATACTGCTTGCGTTTGTTTTTTAGACTCCTCTATTTCTATATCTTTTTGTTGAATTGCAAGTTCATATGTCTGCTTTTGGGTTTCAATATCTTGTTCTAACTTCGATTGAATTTCTTGTTGTATTAAAAAGTCTGCATCTTGTTGTCTAATTCTCTCTTCTTGTTCTTGTATTCGTTCTATTTTATTTTGTATTTCACTCATTCGCTGCTCTACTTGTTGTTGCAAAGAATTTCGCATAGAAATAATAGATTGAACTCTAACTATATATATAATATAAATTAATCCTATAAGTAATAAAACCAACGAAACATAAAAAAACCAATATTCCCAAAATGCTTTTTGAATATGAATATGAACTACTAATTCATCATGAGAAAAAGAATCTTGATATTTCTTCTTTATTCGCAGCACATAATCACCTCCGGCAAGTTTTGTAAAATTCACAAAATTGGCATCATGCAACAGTGCCCAGTCATCCATATAATTTTCAAGTATATACTCATACTCATTATTATTCTGAATATTCCATTCGAAGTCTGAAAAATATATTGCGATATTATCTTCTCTACCTGATAAGTATATATGATATTGATTATCAATATATTCTACCTTTGTTTTTGTGTCGGCAGAAAAAATTGATTTACCTTGTAATAAAACATCAGATAATTGAATTGTTTGTGTCTTTTGAAGAGGGACTAATGATTTTGGTATTACAGTAAGTATTGCTTTTTCTGCTCCTATGTACCACATGTTAGAATCTACTATAAAAGCCTCTCGTGTAATTTCACCTACATTTGATGTAGCAAATTCTTGTATTCTATGAGTTTGCAAATTCATAGAAAACAACGAATATTCTGATACTATCCACAGAATACTATCTTGCATATACAGAGATTGAATTTGTTTCTTGTGTAAATAATGATT
>JAJUFK010000240.1 GCA_029266015.1 Bacteroidota bacterium | reverse complement strand
ATTGTTTGGTCTTTCCAAACATCAATTGATTTTTGAAAATCAGAATGTTTTTGTATTTTCTTTACATACAATATATTTCTATCATGTATAGCTCTATGTGTTGGCGATTCAAATTTTTTACCTGATTGGGTTCCAAAACAAGCAACAATTTGTTGAATAACATCTGATTTAAATCCAAATTGTTGTAATATTTCAAATGTTATTATATCGCGATGGGGATGGTTTATTAATAGTTTTTCTTCAATTTTACAACCTTGTGGTGTACATGTTACAATTCCTTTAATTTCTTTGTCAATAGCTTCTTTATAGAATGCGTAACTTTGTTGTATATTTTTGAGTGAAGTGTTGATAGAAGATAAAGCATCGGGAGAAATTTGTTGAAAAACAGGTAATACTATATTTCTTATTTTATTTCGAGTATATTTATTACTAAGATTTGTAATGTCTACATTATAAGTGATAAGTTGTAGCTTGCAATATTTTTCAATGTCAGATCGAGTAATTGTAAGCATAGGACGAACAATGTTCCCATTTGTAATGGGAATACCTTGTAATCCCTTAATTCCGGAACCTCTCAGTAGATTTATAAAAAAAGTTTCAATTGTATCATTTTGATTGTGAGCTACAACAATTTTAGTAAAACCGTATTTATTACATAATTCTTGAAACCATGCATACCGAAGTTCACGAGCAGCCATTTCAATTGAAATACGATGCTTTTCTGCATACTTGGTTGTATTAAATCTTTTTATAAAGTAAGGGGTATTAGTATATTTAGCTATTTTTTTTACCGACAATTCATCAAATTTAGATTCCTGTCCTCGTAAATTAAAATTGCAATGTGCAATTTCAATATTGTATCCAAGTGATTTTAATATATAAAATAAAGTAGTTGAATCAATACCGCCGCTTAATGCCATTAGTAATTTATCATGTTCTTTTGTAAATAATGAATGTTTTTCAATAGTTTCTAAAATAGCTTTTTCAAAATTCTTACAAAAAATATCATTTGCATTAGTTTCTTCAGGTTCATTTAAAATATGAAAAGATTTAGAGTAAGGAGCTTCACACATTAATTCATTTAAAATGAAACGTGCTGTATAAAAATCTAGTTCTTGTTTTGCAAAATCTTCTTCAAGATATTGTAAAAATTCTTCTACGTTTTCAAGTGTAGTGTCTTTCCAAAATTCTATAATACAATCAATTATAATTTTGTAGTCTTTATAAAGTTTATAAGAAATGTTGGAGTAATCATTTTTTAATGTAGAACATTCGTAGTATAGAGAGTCATTAATATGTTTTTTTTGAATAATCATTTGAAATATCGAATTATAAGAACTTCAGTACAAGCAAACATTATTGCAAATATAATAAACCAGCGCCACAAAAGAGTTCCTAATCTTACATCGTTTACAGTTTCTGATATAGTTTTTGTTTCTAATGGAATTATATGTGTATTTTGTAATTGACGTGATTCTATAATTTGTTCTAAATCTTGAACTGTATAAAAATCCGATTGTGATTCTTTTCGGGAATAATTATATGCAATGTTAGCAATAACTTTTTCATTGTTAATTACACTATATTGTCCTGCTTGTTGTATGCCTTGCATAGGATTTAAACGAATTATAGAACTTTGTGTAATTTGTGATATATGAGGAATAAAGTCAATTTGTTTTTGTTTGTTTTGAATGTGTATTATAGGTTCGGTAATGTTTATAGGAGCTTCTATTGAAATAGGTTCACCTATATATCTATATAATTCTAAATGATTTGCAACATAGAGTCCTGACGTGTACAATCCTATAAATAAAGGATGAGATATAAAAGTATTGCTTTGATGATTAAGTGGAGAACTATATACAAATAAAGAACCTTTACCAAATCGTATGTGTGTAAGTAATGGATTATTGTTCTGCAATCCTATAATGGTATAGTGTTGTATGGGGGTAAACGGAAAATGTTTAAATACTGTAGGATATTCGGCATTTTTATCAGTTTTTGAAAATACATGTTTATAGAGTATATGATTAAAGTCAACTTTGTTCGCAATAGTTTTGGTTGAATCAAGTTTCGAAAACTGTTGATTGCCAAATTTTGAAAAAAATGAGTTATATGAATCTATATTGCTGCGAGCTGATGGTATACAAACTACTGTTTTCCCTGATTGAATTACTGTTTGCAGTACTTGAGCCAATCCTCCGGATATAGTTTGTAATCCATCTAAAATAATAACTGAATACGTAGGTAATTCAGAAAAATCAATTCGTGAAACATCTTGTGTTTGTAAAGTAAAATAGGGTGATTGTTTATATAAATTGAGTAAAAATTGATTGGGTTTTTGTTCATGTATCAATAGTATTGGAATTTGAGAAGCTATGGAATATGAAGCATATAACGTATTGTCATATACTATAGGGTAATCTTCTATTTCTATACGAAGAGCTTGAATACCCGGAGAATTTATAGTAAATGAAACTGTAATGTCTTGTTTTTTGAATGGTTCTATGGAACATGGTACTATTGATTTGAGAGAGTCATTTATGAATAATTTTACAGGTAAATTATTATATGTTTGATTGCTGTTGTTTTGTATGCGAACTACTAATTCTTCGGGTTGTGAGCGCATACGATAAGGTGTGGTAAACCAGCATGAATCTATGTATATATTATTATTTGTTGATTGTTCAAAAGGTATTATATGAATAGTTATTGTAGAATCGGGTAGTATATTTTCAAAATCGGTTGCATATTTTTGAAAGTCAGAAAAAAGAAATAATTGAACCGGTAATTGTATATTTTTTTGTATTGCTTGTACCGAAGCATATACTTCTGAAATGTGTTTAGTAAATGCAGAGCTTTTAATTTCAGAAAGTTTATTTTGTATTTGTTCTTTAGTTAGTTGAATTTGTTCTAATTGGTTGGGGGTGTTGGTAATACAATAAAATTGTTGTGTAGAAGAATAACTTGACACTAATTCACGGGCTTTTGTTATCATATAATCTAATGTTATGCCTTGTTTTGATTGGGCTTGTGAACTAAAAGAATTGTCAATATAAATAGCTACAGTATGAGTTTGTTGTTGGCTTTGAGAATAGTTAGCGTTAGGAATATATGGTTGTGCAAATGCCAAAACAATAGAGATAATGGTTAATATGCGAGCTGCTAATATTAATAGATGTTTGAGTTTGGTACGTGTTTTATTTTGTTCTTGTTGAATATTTTTAAGTAAAAATATAGAATGGAAATAGATAGATTTGTATTTGCGGAACGAAAATAAATGGATTATGATAGGTATAACAACAGCACTTAAAAGATAAAGAAATTCCGGATGTTTGAATGCTATACTCATAATTGTACCGATAATTTTATGTTAAATCTACGTGAGGTTAAATAATTGGGTACGCCATAATACGTATTGTTTACATCTTCTATCCAAAAATATGAAATTTTATTGGGATTATCGAACAAATTAAATACTTCGGCACCTAACCACATATTTTTAACAATAGCTTTACTTATTTGTTTTTTGTGACCTGTAAGTATTACCAAAAAACCTAAATCAACTCGAGAATAGGGACTAATAGTAAAATCATCAAATTTATTGTATGTAGCGTTGGGTTGAGCTGTAGGAATTCGAGAGCCGAATAAATATGTTAAGCTCATTTTTATATATTCACTTCCGGGGACATAATCTTGAAAAAACATCGCAAAATTTATATGTTGGTCATTTGGCCGCCTAATAATGTCGCTTACTGAATCTTTGAGCCATTCCATAGTTTTCATACATGATATACTTATCCACGATTCTACACCTGGAACAAATTCACCATTTAATTTTGTTTCTATGCCGGATGCATAGCCTTTGGCGTGGAGTTGAGGATAATATACCGTTGAAACGTTTTGTAATAAATAAGGAATTATATGTTGTAGTTGTTTGTAATATGCTTCTGTTTGAAATACAAATGGT
>JAJUFK010000234.1 GCA_029266015.1 Bacteroidota bacterium | reverse complement strand
TCCCTGCCAAAAGTGCTTTAATTTCAAGTAATCCCGGTTTATAAAATTTACTAACTCCCTGCATATTAAGAGCATCGGTAAATATTAACCCATTAAATCCCAATTGATTTCGTAACATATCTTGCACAATTTTAGGAGATAATGTAGATGCCTGATTTTTTGTTCTGTCAATTTCAGGAATATATAAATGTGCAACCATAACACCGGTTAAATTCCGTTGAATAAGATAATTAAAAGGATACAACTCAACACTGTCAAGTCGAGCTTTGGTATGTGGAATTATTGGAAGGCTTTTATGAGAATCAGCGTCGGTATCACCATGTCCGGGAAAATGTTTTGCAGTTGTTATAATACCTTGATCTTGCATACCGGTCATATAATAATCACCTTTTACAGCAACATTGTGTTTCAATTCTCCAAAAGAACGTGAATTTATTACCGGATTATTTGGATTATTGTTAATATCAACAACAGGCGCAAAATTCACATGAATTCCCATACGCTTGCATTGACGTCCAATTTCGTATCCCATTTTATAAATCAATTTATTGTCGGTTACAGCACCCAGCATTAATTGTCGGGGAAATGAAATTGTACTATCCAATCGCATTGCCAATCCCCATTCACCATCTATTGCAACCAATAATGGGACTTTACTTAGCGATTGAAAATAATTAGTATATAAAACTTGATTTGTAGGAGTACCTTTCATGAAAATAATTCCACCAATACCATAATTAGTGATTAATTCTGCTATTTGTTGTTTGTTGCTTTGATCAGGTGTTGTATATGCCGCTACCATAAACAATTGACCTATTCTTTGTTCCAAAGTCATAGAATTATAGACAGAATCCACCCATTCTTTATTTACATGTTCAAACGGATTTTTTGTAAGAGGCACATATGCTTGTGGAGGTTCTCCCGGATTTAAAAAACCATAATCAACTATTATAAAAATTAAAAAAAATACAAGCTTTGCTATATGTTTCATGGTTTTCAATACATGTTTTGTTTCAATTATTTTGCATTTATTATTCAAAAATACTATCATAAATATTCATCTTTCTTTTTAAAGTATTCAATTTTACAACTCTTTCATTAGCACTTTATAAATCAACAACATAGAATACAAATCGTCTTTATATATTTTTTCGTGAGGTGTATGAGAAAATTCTTGTGGGGCACCAACAAAACACCAATCTACAGCATATGGTGTTACTTGAAGATAACCGCCATCGCTACCACCACTTTTTTCAACTTCACATTGAAATGGCAACTGCGAACGGCGAATAATATCAATTATTCGCTGCACATAGGTTCTTTGCGGAATATAAGAATCACGCATAGATACTACACAACCGTTACCAAACAAAATTCCTTTGGTTACCCATGTAATATCAGCAATTAATGCCTGACGAATATGATATTTTTTATATAAAAATCGCTGTAAAAAGGGAACACTTCCTCCCTTATGTTCTTCGTATGTAGAAAATACAATAACACCATTTTCAAGAGTCTCAGCCAATTTTAAAGCACACCACACTCCTGCTCTATTATCTAAAAAAGGAGAAATTATATACTTATCGTCTTCAGTAAATTTAGGTTTATATGTAAGTGTTGTTCCTCTTTCTATATCTCGCGAAAATACATATTCACATATTTTTTCTTCTGTTATACTTCCATCATCATTATGACATTCATGTATGCTATACTGCAAACTACAGCAAATATCACCTAATGAATCTGTACCAACTAATTGCGTTCCCTCATCTGCTTTAGGAGAACCTATAGGTAAAAGTTCTTTATCGTATCCAACAGTAAAACCAACAGAATCTATATGTGCAAAAATTGCAGTACGAGGCGAACCAAAAACTAATACAACAGCATCTTGAAATCCTATCCCTGCATATACTCTTGGTTTGCGTTTCCAAGTAAATGAATTTTTTTGAACATACTCTAAAATATATGAAGTTAAAGCCACCTCATTTCCCGAAGGTGCATGAATACTGCAAAGTTCTTGTAATAATAAAAAATCACTCATGTATATTATGTTATTATGATATTTTGTTTTCTAATAGTTTGTATAAATAACTCTTCATTTTGTAAAGGAATACTGCATTCAATTATACATGGCATATCAAATTTTTGAGATAGTATAGTACCGTCATATTGTTTGCAGGTTACAATTACTGTATTTACCATTTGAAAATCACATTCTATGGTTATGTGTTTTTCAACATATTTTGTTATAATATGTGCTTGTTGTAATGCATTTTTTGTAGCCTCTTTATAGGCATGTATCAAACCTCCCACTCCTAAAAGCGTTCCACCAAAATAGCGAACCACCACAACTAATATATTTGTAAGATTATATGCTTCTATTTGCCCCAAAATTGGTTTACCTGCCGAATTTGAAGGTTCTCCGTCATCATGTACTCTATATTTACTACCATCAGGTAGTATTCTGTATGCCCAACAATGATGTCGTGCAGCATGATGTTCTTTTTTTAAGCTTTCAATTTTAAACTTACTTTCTTCTGGATTAGTTATAGGATAAGCATATGCAATAAACTTACTTCCCTTTTCCTTATATTCTCCTATTACCGGCAATTGTATTGTAAGGTAATGATAAACATGCATATAAATCCATTTTGCTTTCAAAATTATAAAAATGTATGGTGAACATGGTAAATTATAATATATAGTTATTAACGTGTTATACACGAACATACACAATTTTCAATACAATTGTAAATATCATTAATAAACTGAAAATCATATATTTTAATTAAAAAAATATAACTTCACTAATGAATATTTCGTATAAAAAATTAAAAAAATAATATATGAAAATACTACCAATTATATTATTTCTAAGCATATATTGTTTTAATTATGCAGCAACCATTCAATCTGCCGCTTCGGGCAATTGGGGCAATACATCTACATGGGTAGGGGGAATAGTACCAACACAAAACGATGATATAGAAATAGTTTCCGGTCATGCAATAACATTAAATGCAAATGCTCAAATCAACAATATAGTAATTACTAACGGTAGCATAGCAATTGGCAGTTACACACTACAAATATTCGGCTCAATTTCCGGCACACAAAAAAACAATGTAAGTTCTACTGCAAATTCTACATTAATAATAGATGATAATGGAAATGCTCCTCAATTTACATTTCCTTCAAACATTACTAAACTCAAAAAATTAGTAATAAATAGAGCAAATGGTGCCGAAACAAATCAAAGTCTTGATTTAGATGATAATGTACCTGCAGATAGTATTGTTTTGGTTTTAACAAACGGCATTTTGTATATGAACAACGGAAGTATTTTTTATATGAATAGCCAAGCTATAAAACAAAATATCCCATGCTCAAATGCTTCGCACATTGATGGCCCCGTACAACGTGATATTAAAAAAAATTCAGGTATGCACGTGTTCCCTATTGGTGATAATGGCATGTGTAGACCTATGGCAATTGAAGCTCAAAATGGAACAAACAATATAAATCAGGCTCAATTTATTTATGCAACTCCTCCTAATAATTTAAATGTAAACACTTCAAAATTACCCGGTGGTATATTTCAATATTTTTATTGGGATCACCAACTTATATCAAGTGCCAATACTCAACGCCGCTTTTATTTTCAAGATTCGGATTTTCCGGGAATAAGTGAAAATGATATTGCAAATTCTTTTTACTTGGCAAATTCATCGGGCACTACCGAATGGACAATACCTACCACTCCTCGTACTGTTGATAATACAAATAACTGGATTTCATTTTCAAATTCAAATGCTTCAAACGACAGATATTGGACATTTGGTTCCGATAATATCAATGTGCAAATAGATAATATTATTTTACCAATAGAACTCATATTTTTTGATGCATCGGTAAATATTGGCGGTATAGTTTTAGATTGGGCTACAGCAAGTGAAACTAATAATGAATATTTTATTGTTCAACGCTCTGTAAATGGTATAGATTTTACAAATATTGCAACTATTAATGGTGTAAGCTTCCCATTTTTAGGACAGTGTTTAATTATA
>JAJUFK010000245.1 GCA_029266015.1 Bacteroidota bacterium | reverse complement strand
ATTAAAAAAATAAAAAAATATTATGATTTTATTCATTTTTGATATATATTTACATTATAAACATAAAAAATAAGGAGATATGAAAACAATATTACTAAGTATAAGCGTATTGCTTGGTGCTGTAGCTACTGTTTTTTCACAAACAGCAACCATTCAAGGAAATGTTCAAACAAATGCAGCAGGAGATCAATCAGGAATACAGGTTGTAATTACAGGAACAACATACAATGGATTGACTCCTGTTAGTATAAATCAAACTGTAAATACCGATGCTCAAGGCAATTACAGTTTTACCTATAATTTATATACAAATCCTTTGTATCCTGCATTTTCTAATAATCAATATGCAGATATAATGGTAAAACTTACGTTTAACAAAAGTGGATACGACTCTAAAGAAATTCTAAATGTTACAGCAAATGTAACTCCTGTAACAATAGAAAACACTCTATTATTCCCAACCGGAATTGAATTATATAAACCTACTATTGCAATGGTGCGATATGATACATTAGGACAATATCCAAATGTAGTTTGGGAACGTGCTTTAGATAAAAACATCAAAACCTATATTGTGTATAGACTAGAAGGTTCACAATGGGTAAAAGCAGGTGAAGTTCCATTTACAGCTCATGGTATATTTGAAGATACCGATGCTGACCCATCAAAACAATACGAATATCAACTACAAGTAATATTTGAAGATGACTCTAAATCTGACTATAGTGCATCAAAACAATCACCTAAAATAGAAGTAGTTGTTGAAAATGGTGTTCCTCGCATTCATTGGTCAAGTTTAAATGAAATTTCTCGTATTGACCCTCTGCTTATTCGAAAAGTGTTATTATACAGAAGCGATTCTCCTCAAGGTGTATATGAAGTTGTTGACGAATTAGACATTTCAAATCTAACTCAAAATGAATTACTTACTAAGTTAAGTATGATAGATAAAACTATACCTGCAGCAGGCACTTATTATTATAGAATTGGACATGAATACTACAACTGGATTGATCCTCGTAATCATGATTTAAAAATTGAATCGGGACCATTTATTCTTGCTATGTCAAATATTTCTGAAGCACAAAATACCGAAACAAGCATTTCAAAAATAAATAGTGAAAAAGGTATTTCTATTACCCCTTCTCAATCTTACATTCAAATTCAATCAAATACTAAATCTTCATATACCATTACAACAAGCAGTGGAAAAATTATTTCACAAGGAACTGTTAAAGGCTCTAAAGCCATACAAGTTTCACCCGGCGTATATGTTGTAAAATGTGGAACAGATTCTAAAACAATTATTATACAATAACCTATAACATGTTATATATCTGTAAAAATTCCTGATAACATGTATCAGGAATTTTTTTTTGTTCTAAATTAAAACCTATATCATTTTTTAATTGAGCAAAAACCACAGCAAATTCTTTATAAAGCATTGCTTTAATATGTTTTTTTTCGTGATACATTTGTAACATCTCTTGCAAACGTATCAACCCTAAATTATGTGTATATTCAAAATCTGCTGATTTACATACATGCTGAATGTGAACTATATATTTCCAAACACGTGAATACAAAAACATTTGCAAAACATAATACAAAAGAACCCAAAATCCAACACATACTATTGTAACTATTAGCAACATAAGATTATGATATATAGTCCATTGTATAAGAACTTGTTTTGAGATACAGAACGAAGTGTCATGATAAGTGTATGGATAAACAATTTTTCTATATAACCCATTTTGTTTTACAAACTGCATAGAATAGTGTTTGCTTTGAAGACATGAGTAATCTGCCTCTATATCCCATCCTTGCGGAATTTGTATTAATTGATTTTGATATTGGATAAAATCTTTTACCGCTTCCAAAAGTTGCATTTCGGCTCTATTTTTTTCATACAAAAACAACACAGCACCAAAAACTACCACTATCAATATAATTGACACTATTGCAATAGATATATAATTTTGAATAAGAGTAATAATGAATTTCATATACAAAAGATTGATTTCTATGTTATAAGTATACAAATATACATAAATACATTATAACAGTAAACATAAAAAAAAGCCGCTTCTAAAGAGAAGCGGCTTATAATAGAAAACCAAAACTTATGTTATGAAAACAAAATTATTTTACCTCTTCAAAAGTAATATGCTCTGTATATGAACTATTTATGATTTCGTGTTGCAAATATGATACAAATAAAGCAGTGCTTTTTTTCAAACAATAAATCATTTCTTTAAATACTATATATACTTGATTTACAATTAAATATTAATAAATATAGTAAAAAAATCTAACTTTTACATTTAACAAAATATTTGCTAGTTTATCCAAAACAAATTTTAAACCGTGATTATTCCAAAACATACAATTCCTGCATTTAAACCTGCCGATAGTTTTGTAGATAAAATAAAAAACAATGTAAAATAAAAAACGCTCCCAGTTACGAGAGCGTTTTTCAAAAATTAATTACATATAACGAAAGCTTTAGTCTTCGTCATCATCGTCTTCGGAACCGTCAACCAATTCCATTAAATCTAAAATTACATCACGATTTTCTCTTTCGTATGTAACATGTACTTTGATTTCAGAATCTTCGCTTACGCCTAAAATTGTGCCTTTTAGGTTGTTTTCTTCTAAAAGTTCCGAAAATTCTACAATTGTATCATCTGATACTAGAAGTTCTTTTGTTCTCATTGTTATTTATTTTTAGTTGCTAATTTTTCGTATTCTTCTCTCAAGTAATAATAACGTTGAGTGCTATTATGCTTTTTACTTTCATCATTTAATTCGCAAATACTTGAAAAAATAAATGTTGACACTAAGGATTCTGTAAGTCTTTTTAATAAATAACCCGGTTCTTGTTTCTCTCGATGATATATTTCAATCCTCTCATCATGAATTTCAGGTCGGGTATTAAATTCATCATCGTTATTGTCATCATTATCTTCATTTTTACTATCCCATTCATCTATATCTTCTTGTGTGATATTAAAAGTTATACATTCTGACTTTATATATAATTCTGTTAAAAAATCCTTCTGTTTATCATTCATTGGTATAAACAAACCATTTTCCGATAATTCCGCTAACGGTTTAACGGTTTCAATTTTTGTTACAGGTTTTATTTCAGATTTTTTATGTTCTTGAAAAAAACTAAGTTTAACTCGTAATTCTTCTATTTGTGACTTTTGTTCTTCAATTGTTTCTTGCATCGACCAAATATCTGTTTCATACATGAGTGAACGAATACGTATTAATTTTGCTAAAGCTGTTTCGCATTCATGAGCTTTTTTACTCAATATTTAATTTTTCAGCATTTGTAAAATGAACTGGTACAGTAATCATAGTTGATTCTTTTTCAATTGGTAGAACGGTTAACTGCTTTTGTGGTAATTCTTCTTGTAAACCGTTAACCGATAATTGGTCAACGGATAATTCGTTAACCGTTTCAATTGATACATTTGAACCGTAGAATGCTGGCATTTTACAATTATGTGTGGATGAGAAAGGTGTCTGCTTTAAAACGGAATGACTGTCCGTTTTGAACCGGATTTTGCAAAACTTTCCAAAACATACAATTCCTGCATTTAAACCTGCTGATAGTTTTGTGGAAAAAATTAAAAACAATGTAAAATAAAAAACGCTCCCAGTTACGAGAGCGTTTTTCAAAAATTAATTACAAATAACGAAAGCTTTAGTCTTCGTCATCATCGTCTTCAGAACCGTCAACCAATTCCATTAAATCTAAAATTACATCACGATTTTCTCTTTCGTAGGTAACTTGTACTTTGATTTCAGAATCTTCGCTTACGCCTAAAATTGTGCCTTTTAGGTT
>JAJUFK010000251.1 GCA_029266015.1 Bacteroidota bacterium | reverse complement strand
GTTATACGTTGGTATTATTACAATGCTATCAGACACGTAAAGTAGTATTATGTATATACAAAAAACCCTATCAAATTATGTCTGATAGGGTTTGATATTTTTTATTAACGAGCTAATTTAAACTGTACAGGTAAATTATACCAAACCAATACTTTTTCTCCAGCTTGTTCACCTGGTGTAAATAGTGGTAATTTATTTATTACATTCATTGCAGCTTTGTCAAGAATAGGTGCTACAGATTTAACAACTTCTGGATTTTTTGCTTTACCGTCTTTACCAACAACGAATTTTATAACCACAGTTCCTTCTAATCCCATATCAACAGCTTCTTGAGGATATTCTAAATTTTCTGCTAAAAATTTAAGTAATGCAGCGTTACCTCCGGGAAAAACAGGCATTTTTTCAACTCGTACATGTATTGTTTCTTTTTCTTCTTGAGCAGGTCCAAAGTCAAAATCGTTTTTAACTATTTTAGAATTAACATCATCTTCGTTGCTTTTAAATTTATCCGAATCATCTTTACTTTTATCATCAGTTTCTTCAATTTGTTCAGGTTGAGGTGGTTCCGGCATAGGTGGTTTTTCTAATTCAGGTTTAGGTTGCTCAGGTTCTCGAGTAACTTCTACCATTTCAATATCTTCTTTTTGTCCTCCGGCATTTCCCAAATCTCCCATTTCTGCTTGTGATGCAGTATATTCAAACGCGCCGAAAATAATTAATAAAGAAAGAGCTAAACCAATTTCAGTGAATATTAGTTTTTTCTTTTCTAAGTCTGCTTTTTCTGACTTTTTTAATTCCATTGTGTAAAGTTTTATCTAAACTAAAATTTTCTGCTAAAATAATAAATATGATTTATATAAAACACATATTCATGTTAATTTTTTGTGATTGATTTATTTTTTATTTTAATGTATTACGGATAGAAACATTTTTAAAGTATATTCAATATAAACTTTTTTTAATTATAATATAATAAATTATAACAAAAAAACCCTAACTCATTGAGAATTAGGGTTTTATTGTTTTTGAAAGTTGTCCCGTAAGGATTCGAACCTTAAACGAATGGACCAAAACCATTTGTGTTACCATTACACCACGGGACAGTGAATTCGGGTGCAAAGATACATATTTTCATTATTTCACAAATTTTTTTTGATTTTTTTTTCATTTCTTTCTTTTTAAATCTATTTTGTTACTTATAGTAAACTCATTACATTTGTATAATAATAGTACTTTTTAATGAAATGTATAGATAAATCAAAATCGTATATACCTTGGTTTATTTGGGGAATAGTTTTTTTTGTATATACTTTTACTGCACAAAAAACTGTTGGTTTCTGGGATAGTGGGCAATTGCTTGCCTCTGCGCAGTTGCTTCAGGTAAGTGAAGCTCCCGGATATCCATTATATATTCTTATTGCTCGTATTTTTTCACTTTTTTCATTAGGTAATATTCAGTATATACCTTTTTGTATTTCTTTGGTTTCGGTATGCGCAGCATCGTTTACAGTTTTTTTTGTGTATAAAACAACTGAAATTGTAGCTCGTATTCTAATAAGTCGAATTACAGATATTTCATATAATGTTTCTTTACTATTAATCATTGCTTCTGCCGGTATAGCTTCACTATCATTAGCATTTTCTGATTCATTTTGGTCAATAGCTACTCAACCGGGTGTATATCCGCTTTCGGTATTTGTAATTATTCTTTTAGTATGGTGCATGTTACAATGGCAAATAAAAGGAACAATAAATTATATTGCATGTATTGTTTTTATGCTTGGTTTATCTATGGGGCTCAATAATATTGTTTGGTTTGCTGTTCCCGGATTACTTGTAATGTATTATTTTAAACAAAATTCTGATAATTCAGTATTTAGAATGATTGGAATTATTGTAGGTAGTGTATGTGCAACTGCATTGTTCATATATCTTGTTGTTCATGGAATTCCTTCTATTGCATTTGCATGTGATTTAGTTTGTGTAAATATGTTGAAATTGCCCGTAAATTCCGGGTTTGTTGTTTTGTCTATACTAAGTATATCATTGGGGGTATTAGGCATATATTATTCGTATATATATAACAAAAAAATACTACATAGTGTAAGTTTAGCAACTGTACTTTTTATTATTGCATATTCAATAAATGCTATAATAATTATACGCTCGGCAGCACATGTGCCTATTAATCAAAATTGTCCTGACAATGCCTATAGTAGTAAAGAGTATTTTTCTCGTTACTTATTTTCTGATAAACCATTAATGTACGGAAATTCATATTGTGCAATTCCGGATAGTGTAACATCGGGAGAAAAAGTTTATATATATGAAAATAATTCATATACACATATATATACTGAACCAAAACCGTTGTATCATTCACTGTTTATGCAGTTTTTCCCACGTATGTGGAGCAACATTCCCTATCATATAGAGGAGTATAAACGTTGGGCAAATATTGAAGATAGAATAAATACAAAACCCTTGTATGTTAACGGAAAATCGTATAACAGTCCAACATTGAAACAACATTGTATTTTTTTTCTGAAGTATCAGTTACAGCATATGTATATTCGCTATTTTTTGTGGAATTTTGTGGGAAGACAAAATGATATACAAGGAAACGGTGAACCTCATAAAGGTAATTGGATTTCAGGCATATCTTTTATAGATTCAATGAGGCTTGGCGATCAGGATGTATTAAATGATTCTTTACATTCAGACTCTTCTCGTAATACATATTTTTTTATTCCTTTATTGCTTGGTTTTGCAGGAATTATAGGATTATGGTTATGGAACAAAAAATATGCATTGGTGTTTACGTTATTGTTTATTTCTACCGGAATAGGGGTGGTGTTATATCTCAATCAAACACCGTTGCAAGTTCGTGAACGCGATTATATATACGTTGGTTCGTATATGTTTTATGCAATATGTATAGGTTTAGGTGTTATTTCTTTATTTGTTTGGTTACGACAATATTTTGTAAAACATGCATTATATATTAGTATAGCAATAGCAGTTGCATGTCCAAGTTTGTTATTTGCCTATAATTATAATGATCATAATAGGCGAAATGTAGATATAGCATATCAGTATTCAAAGAATGTACTTGCAACGTGTAAACCAAATGCAATATTGTTTGCCACTTCTGATAATGATATATATCCTTTATGGTATTTACAAATGGTAGAACAAGAACGAACAGATGTGCGTGTTGTAAATATTCACCAATTATCAAAGGAATGGTATATTCAGGGATTGCAAAACTCATTATTTACATCGTCTCAAATTTCATTTGGTTTGCCAATACAAAAATATAGAATTGGAACAAATGAATCTTTGTTTGTTTTAGTACATTCTCCGTTAGCTCATATCTATTATCCTATTAAGGATATTATTCAATTTATTGCATCTGACAATACTAAATATAAAGCACAATTTCAACATGGAGAATTAGTTGATTATATTCCGGTACCAAACCTTGTATTACCTGTAAATAAGTTGAATGCTTTACAAGCCGGTATTATTCGTAACGAAGATACGAGCAGAGTAATGCAAGGTATACCCTTTACACCTTTGCCGTTACATAGTGATGGAACTATGCAAGATTCTATTATTTCAAAATCTTCATTGGCTATGCTCGATATTATAGCTCACTTTGAATGGAAACGACCATTGTATTGTATGTCAAATATAGACGTATCAACCATTCTCAATCTTCAAAATTATATGTATTCACATGGTTTAGCATCGTTGTTTACCCCAATTGAATCATTACCATCGGTAGAGC
>JAJUFK010000189.1 GCA_029266015.1 Bacteroidota bacterium | reverse complement strand
TCTACACAAGCTCTATTTTTTGCAATACTTTCTTTTTTAAATGATACTCTACCACTTAAACGAGTAATATTATCAATATTTAAAGTCTGACGATATAAAATACGAGTAATTTCAGCAATATGACGAGCTTCTATATGTCTGCCAAATAACGTAACTATATATCTATTCTTACCTTGTTGTTGAACCCAATCTTCATATGTAGTATTATTTATTGGTGTAAATCGAGCCTGAATATCAAATTCATATGCTTTGAATAATAATTCTTTTAATACAGGACCGCTTACGTTTGATTCCGGCAATCTAAATAAAATGCCTAAAGATAACGTATCGTGTATTACCGCTTGACCAATATCAAGAATATCGGCTCCATATTGTGCTAATATAGCAGTTAATGATGCTGTAACACCAGGTCTGTCTTTACCGGATATACTTAATAATATAACTTCTTGTGATTGATTATTCATACAAAAAATATTAGAAGTAATTTGTTTGGCTTTTCATTTCATATTTCAAATCTTTTAACATATCGGCATTTACACGTAGAATAAACTCCCATCGTTGACGTTCGCCAAGAGGAATCCAATTAAATTTCATGTTCCAACAATGTAAATCGCGATATATGTCTATTGATGTATACGATAAAGCTTTTTCTTTAAAATCCCAACCGGTAGCAAAGTTAATATTCCATTTTTTTGAAAGACTCAATGTTCCGTTTAATGATAAGTCTTGTTGGATTTTTTGTGAAACCGAATCTAATTCGTTATTGTAATTATAATAATATTTTCGAGGAACACTTATATTGTATCCAACATTTAAGTTCCAAGGTACATTCCAATATGTATATTCTCCGGAATGTTTTGGGGTATTTTCTTGTTTAATTGGACCAAATGTATAACTAATACCTGTACGCCACGATTCATCTGTTTTTCGCCATAAAGTACCATATTTATCAAGCATGTATGAATTAGTTCTCACAACTTGTTTAGAAGAATTTTGTTGTTTCAATCCTAACGCATAAGGGTCAAAAGTTGCTGAATAATTAATTCTGATTCTTTTTGCAAGTGTAGTATATCCACCTATTTGAATCAGACTCATACCAAGAGAATCTGCGGCAAAATTATATGAACCGCTTGCCGATAAACTTTCAATAATTTTAACTTTAGAAAAACCGGTAATGGTATCATTTTTATCTCGTATTTTAGCTTCTACATTATTGTTAATAGAAAAACTAAGAGTGTTTTGACGTTGACTTCCCGGAATACCAAATATTCCTTTTTCGAAATACGAATATGTTGCTATATCTCCTGCTGCATTTTTTTTGTATGAACTGTAGTAATTATATTTAGAATCTGAAAAATCGGGTGACATAAAAAAACCGACAGATGGAGTTATTATATGTCTAATTGCTTTTATTTGAGGATTTTGAAATTGATACATTCCGTATAATTTTGTATTGCAGCTTACACCGTATGAATAATTGTAAACTCTGTTAAATTCTTGAACAGTTTTTTCTATTACCCCACCATACGTTGTACCATTTGCACTTACAATTGGTTTGGTGTCGTCCCAATATTTAATAATTTTTTCGGTATACCATCGTTCGGTATAATTAAAACTTGGTGCAACATTTATTCTTTTAAGCAATGAAAATGATGTACTTACAGGTATTGCATGACTAAACCCTGATTGAAACGAATCCCATGTTTGTTTTGTGTAAAAACTTGAATCCATTTTTGCTCCAGCTAATTTATTTTGAAAATTACCTGTATAACTTACTGTAATTCGTTCATAAAATTGTTCCTTGCCTTTTTGTTTTTTCCGTCTAAATGGAGTTATAGATGATGCAGATAGCGTGAATTGAGGTAAGGTAAGATAAATAGTACTATCTCTATTATTTTGTTGATGATACAATGATGTTGAAAAATTAAGTGGTGTTCCTGTAATTTTTTTACTATAAAATATGCTTGATGATATAGAGTTATTTAAATATTCATTTCTGTCATATGTATTTTGTCGTGCATATCCAACAGAACCATAATTTACATTGGCACTAAAACTTGCATTATTCATAGATTTAGGGTCTTGTGAATGTGTCCATTTTATATTAAATGTGGGATTTTGTCGAATTTCATCAGCAACTAAACTAGAATAACCAACATCAATATTTCCGGTAAATTTATATCGAAGCACATAATTTGAAGAAAGATTTGAACGCCAACTGCCTAATGTATAAACGTCACCGGTTAGTTTTACATCAAAATAATCTCCTACGCCAAAATACAATCCCATATTCCTAAAATAAAATCCTTTTGAACGCTCCTCTCCTACAGTTGGTATTATTATACCATTTGATCTACCCTTTTTAATCGGAAAATATCCAAATGGTATTACTATAGGTATTGGTATTTCATCAATAACTAACCAAGCCGGTCCAAATAAAATTTTATCGTTAGGAATTACTTTTCCTTTTGTTAATTCTATGTAAAAATGGGGACATTTCTCATCGCAAGTTGTATATTTACCATGTTGTATGTGTATTTCTTTATTAGCATGAATTTTTGTGCGTCCTCCATGTAAATATCCATCTTCTTGTTTTGTGTAAATACCAAAAGCAAGACCTTGTTTTGATTTAAAATTGTATTTCATAGAATCTGCATCAAAACTGTCAGAAGCATCTTTATATTTAGGAGCTCCTATTATAGTTCCTACAGAGTCAGGCAATCCTTTTGCAAATATTTCATTTTTTGATAAGCGTAGTTCAATAAAATCAGATTCTAAATCAATTGTTTCGTAAGAAACTTTGCTGTTACCAAATGTTTTTACTCGTTGTAACGAAACATCAAAAACAATAGAATCTTCTGATTCATATACAACTTTAGCTTCAATTGCTTTGTTATTTGATGGTTTTGATGTAATAGTATCATTGTGTTTTTGTAATTTCAGAGAATCTGTTGATTGCCCAAAACTATTTAAAAAACAAGATATTAGCGTTAAAAACGCAAAAAAATATTTAAATGAATGTAAATACAAGTGTTTATTACTATTTTTGTACCTCAAAATATGACTATTATTTTTTTTGATTGCCAAAAATAATTAGAAAAATTTAAACTCAACGAAAAAAGTAGAGAGTATTACACGAAATAGTGCGATTTTATTGTTATTCATATATGAAATGTAGAAATAATATAGTATTATATATTTTTTTATTGCTATTTGCAGCAACAAATTTTGTATGTATAGCTCAATCTAATGTATATACTATTAAGACTGTTGTTATTGATGCCGGACATGGTGGAAAAGATCCCGGTGCATTGGGTAAAGTAGCTAAAGAAAAGGATATTACATTATCAATTGCTTTAAAAGCAGGCAATTATATTGAAAAAAACATACCAGGAGTTAAAGTTATTTATACTCGAAATAGTGATGTATTTGTTGAATTACATAAGCGCGCTGATATAGCAAATAAAAATAATGCAGATGTATTTATATCTATTCATGTAAATGCCAGTACAAATAAAGATGCATATGGTACTGATAGCTGGATTATGGGATTGCATAAAAGTAAAGCAAATTTAGAAGTGGCAAAGCTTGAAAATAAGGTAATAATGGTTGAAGATGATTATACTACAAAATATCAAGGAATGTCGCCTGATTCTACTGAAGCAATTATAATACATACTATGATGCAAAGTGCAAATATTGAACACAGTGCACGATTAGCATCAATGGTTCAAAAAGAATTAAGAGAACGTGTGGGTAGAAAAGATAGAGGTGTACATACGGCACCTTTTATGGTTTTGTGGAAAACTACCATGCCAAGCATTCTTATAGAAACAGGTTTTATTGGAATTCTTGGCGGTTTGCTTGGTATCGCTCTCTCTATTATACTCTCTGGACAGTTGACTGAACTGTTGCGTGGAACTGGATCGACATTGGTTACTACTGTGATTGATCCTTTTTCTGTTGTTACAAGTTTTGTCGCTAGCATAGTCACCTCTCTTATTTTTGCAGTATATTCAATTGTTAAGGTTGTTAACTATCGACCTGTTGATATTTTTAGAGGTGTTAGCTCAAAAAAAATCTCTATCTTCAAATTTCTCAGTACTCTCTTCGTGTTAATTGTTCTCTTTGGTTTGATGTTCTCGTATATTCTTGGCTCAATTGTCAATGGTTTCGCTTTTACAGTCGGAATTCTTGTCCTGATAATGATATTTTCCTTAATCCTCAGGATTATTTTGAAGCTATTACTTCTAATCCCTTTCCCGATTCCTAATATCTTAAAATATTCTAAGGCGCACTTAAAGAGTAATGTCGGAAGGATTGTCTTCCCTATTATTGCGATTTTTGCCGGAATCGTAACGATAATCTTTATTGCAAATGTTATTAACAGTACCTCGGAGAGAGTTGAGGGGCATAGAATGGTTAATGAAAATTTTAATTATGCTGTATTCTCGGGCAATGATATTAAAGGTAAAGTGCAAGAAGCTGTTGGGGACGGAAGTGTTGTTCAGCGTAAGATTCTTGAGGTTAACGATTTGAATAGTTACATAAATCCAAAAGGATCTCTAAAGATTGAATCCAGAGAGGCAAATAATTTTACTGATGATATTGCAGAAGAGATTAAGTTTGATAACGCAAACTATGTCTACATTTCATCTTTCTTAAAGGAGTTAGTTCCAGATATTGAGACTGTTATTGGAAATGAACTGGCAATTGAAGTTAATGAAAAAGAGCATGTTGTAAAAATTGTTGGATTTTATTCTGAGAAGAATCATTATCGAATCGATCCATGGGTAAATACTGTCTTAGTTTCTGAGGAATTGTTTGAAAGTATTAATGCAAATCACACGAGTATTTATTTTGGTAGAACAGATAAAGCTGGTTTTGAAAAACTCCAGAGTGATGTTCGAGGGCAGAAGACCGTCGTTGTTACACAAAATGACTTGGATGAAGCAATGCTTGCTTCACTTCTGGAAGTTTTTAATTTTGTTGTTGCTTTATCATCTTTAGCTCTACTCGCTGGAGGAATATTGATTGCAAATACTGTTGGATTGG
>JAJUFK010000431.1 GCA_029266015.1 Bacteroidota bacterium | reverse complement strand
AAGTAATGTTTGTGTAAAATCTTTATTAAATAATTATATTATTGTATTATAGATTGTATGTCTTTTATAATTTGATTGGCAAGTTCGTTAGCACGTATATCGGTTGTTGCTTCGGCATATATTCTAATTATAGGTTCTGTATTTGATTTACGTAAGTGAACCCACGAATCTGCAAAATCAATTTTAACGCCATCAATTGTGTTCACATGTTCGTGTGAATATGTTTGTGCAATTTTTTCAAGAATAGTGTCAACATTTATATTTGGCGTAAGTTCAATTTTATTTTTACTAATACTATAGTTAGGATATGTATTTCGTAATTCTTTACATGATTTGCCACATGTTGCTAAATGAGAAAGAAATAGAGCTATTCCAACCAAAGCGTCACGGCCATAATGAAGAGGGGGATAAATAACACCACCGTTTCCTTCGCCTCCAATTACAGCATGTGTTTCTTTCATTGTTGTTACTACATTTACTTCACCAACTGCAGAAGCTGTATATGTATACCCTTTTTGTTCAGTAATATCTCTTAGTGCTCGTGTAGACGACATGTTGCTTACCGTATTACCCGGAGTATGATGTAATACATAATCGGCTATTGCAACCAAAGTGTATTCTTCGCCAAACATACTACCGTCTTCATTTATTATTGCAAGTCGGTCTACATCGGGATCAACAACAAACCCCACATCAGCTTTGTTTGCAACAACCGTTTGTGCAATTTCTGTTAAATGTTCTGGTAATGGTTCCGGATTATGAGGAAATATTCCGTTAGGTTCACAATATAGTGGAATTACCGTTTTAACACCAAGAGCTTCTAATAATTGAGGTATTACAATACCTCCAACAGAATTAACACAGTCAATAGCAATTGTAAATTGAGCATTAGTAATAGCTTTTTTATTAACTAAAGGTAATGCTACAATAGCATCTATATGTTTTTGTGTGTATGTATTATTATATATTTGATTACCTATACTTTCAATTGTATTATATGCGAATGCTGATTTTTCGGCAATTTTTAGTATATATTCGCCGTCAGAAGCACTTACAAATTCACCTT
>JAJUFK010000109.1 GCA_029266015.1 Bacteroidota bacterium | reverse complement strand
TATGGCTAATCTACCTCTTCTTCAATATTATACACGTGCGAGCTTTCGCGTATAGGACTATCAATTATGTGTATGTTATCTGTGCCAAACAAATTACGTAAATACGTCTCTAAACTCATTATCTGACTATTGTATGTAGCCTCCAAATTAGATTTATTACGGTAATGTATAAAATCTTCATATAACTCAACCAACGGCTTTAAAGCTGCCTGCAAATACATGCGAGTGATTATTCCTCGCTTGTGCGTTGGAAGTAGCATGTATATAAGTTTATTGTAGTCTATATTAAACATAGGCAACGAAGTTTAATGTTGCTGACAATGGAAAATCTGTATCTACTCGCATCCAACCTGCATATGAAAAATATTCGCGATTTACTTGCATATACTCTGTTGTGCCATATTTTGCGTACACCTCTACATGATTCACATCTTGTACACCTTCTGCATTTTGTATGGCATCTACAAGCTTTTGTATATTCAATTTTCCATTGTACTCTATTGTCTTTAAAAAATTATTAATAGCTACATCTACAGGCTTGCTTCCATCTGTTATTTTTGCACCGCTACCATACAAAACAAGGGGATTGTAATATATGTCAGCTATTATTTTAATCCTATCAGCCTCGTTACTTGTTACACTTACGCGAGTTCCAAACGGTTTTATTTTATTGAAATAGTTCTGTACCATCACTACTTGTTCTGCAGGTATTTTTATCAATTCTCCACCACTTTCACCTGCTATTTTTACTTGAGTTACACTTCCCGGTACTGAAGCTGCATATTTTACAATTCGTTTGCTTAAATTTTCTGCAGCATATTTTATCACACCATTTACAACTATTAAATCTTCACCCAATTGAAATTCTTTTGCTTTCATTTCATACCAAGTCCTATTACCGTAGTGGTTATTTGCTACGGTATAGTCTATTTCTTGCTTATGTTTATCCATAAGTTTTTCCAAAGTCCAAACGCAAAATGCTACCACATAATAAAATAATCGCCATGTAGCAACTCTACTAGAACTTGTAAGATTTGACAACATTTCTTGAAAGTTATCTGCCTGAGGTTGTAATGCCTGTAATTCAAGATACGTTTCTTTCTCTTGAATCATACTATTGTATATTTGTTCTATTGTTCTTGCCATACTCTTATGTATAATATTCTTGATTATCAAACTCTTCGATCTCGTATTCTCCTTTTATACCGCCCATGTAGTTTCCTGCAGTAGCAGGTGTATGCAATCCTTGTAATTGCTGTTGTGTCTTTTTGTTTTTTACAGGTGGTTTAATCATTATTTCTTCTTGCACATCTTCACCTATATTGTTCACATCATTCAGCTGCATTATATCAAATATACTTTCTACAGTACCGGTAGTTTGTAATGCTATATCAAGCATATTTTGATTGTTTTTAACATCTACTGCATTATCTACCATTTTCATAGTTAATCGGGAATGAACTTTAACTGCCATCGATCCAGAAAGCTCACCAACCGCACTTGCAGGTGTATACAATCCCTGCAGTTGTATCGCAGTTTCTTCATCAATTATAGCAGGTGTTACTATGGTACCTCCGGCATCATCGGTTATGGTTATAGCGTTTGCTTGAGCTATTTCAAATACAGCCTCTACGCTTCCTGCTTGCTGCAAGGCTACGTCTAACCACGACTGATTTGTATGTACTACCGCTTTATTCATACCATGAGTTTATCTGCAATTGTCCGTTTGTTTGGTTATATCTTAATGTTTGTACTTTTTGCCCATCTTTTATCAATTCTTTGCGTATGGTTCGTAGCATATCTTCCGAACTTTCGTCATCGGTAAAGTTTTCAATACCTGCACCTATAGTTGGGTGCTGCTTATATTCGCCACGGTGCGTACGCAGTATATCGCGTGTGTGCAATGGTGTGCAATCTGCCACCAGTATATCACCATCGGCAATTACTATATCGCCATTGTCGTCGGTTACTATGTCGCCCTGTACTCGCATTAGTGTTTTATTTTAGGGTTTTCGTAATCACTTGATTTTAGTTTGCTCGCTTTTATCGATGGAATTGCTATTTTTGTAGCAGTACCACTAACAGTAACTTGACCAATTACAGTTGCCGTTGCATGCGTATGACCGTTAAATGCTTCTATCAAATCATTAAGAGAATCAACCACTTCATTTATTTTGTCGGTGAGTTTTTCTATTTGTATAAGTCCGCCGTTGGATCCTTTGTCTGTTTGTATATCTTCCACATCTGTTACTTGCAGCACTAGTAAGTCTGTCAAGTCGCCACCACTCATATCAAATACCAAAACATCGCTTCCTACCTTGGGGCGTACTATAAGCTTCGATTTGTTTCCATCTTTTATAGCACACAAACGCACGTTGGTAAGCTTCAAAGTATTGTACTGTATACTACATGTGTCTGTTTGTATATCTACTACTTCAGCTACAAACAGTATTTGCTTTACTAGTTCTTTTGCACCCATTTTTCCGAATTTTATGAATGCTTCTTTCAATTCACGTAAGGTTTGATTATTCATATCACTTAATTTTTTTACCAAGTTTTACAGTTCGTTTACCACCACTTTCCGAAAACTCTACAACTACCTCAGTTACGTAGTAAGTTCCATTTTTATATTCATACTCATGGTCGCGTATAGTAGCCTCATATCCTGCATCACAGTATGGCACAAGCCATCCGACTATACTTCCTTCAAATCCCTCGTATACTTTTTGTGTATGTGCCTCTTTTGCAAGCTGCGTAAGTGTTTCTTTTCTGCTAACTCCCGGTATGCTTACTGTAATTTTATCACCACCTGTTGTGCCATATTCTGCACGCACTACTTTACCATTGGAATCTTTACCTTCTGCTACTACCAATATTTTTCTGTCTTCTGCACGTTTATATGTCAGTTCTGTACCTTCAGCATCTATGTTAATTGCAAAATCGTAAATAACACGACCAAATGTTTCTATGTATTGCGGATGTATATGTAGTGTTTTGTTTTTTACATATACATTTGGCTTAGCTTCTTCTTGTATTTTTTTTAGAACATCATACGCTGTAGCATTGCTTATTACAAAACTGTCGTACGAAAAATCATAATCACAGGCTAGGCTATATCCTTTAATATATGTATGCAAATAAGCAATGATATTACGAACACTTTCATTCTTAAACTCTTCGTCGGGAATAGATTCTTTGTATGCAAACAAATTATCTTCTATTTCAATTGTGAGCGAACCACCATCGTTTTTTATTTTGTCAACAAACCCCTCAAATTCGGTAACCAATGTTTTGTTATAACCCAATTGTATAGTTACAGAATCGCCGCGTTTTATTTTATCTTCTATTTCAAGAGCTTTATTATATGCGGTTCCGGGCAATGTTATAATAGCAGTATCCGAAAGCTTTTCAACACTTTTGGTTATTGTTACCTGCTCTACCATGGCAAGTTTATAGTTTCCTATTCGTATGTCATATATCATATTATACATTGTCTTGCTCTATTAGCAAATCATACACACTATCGCTGTAGCCACGTATTACAAACACTTGATTTTCTTCGCCTCGTGTAAACGGAAAATCATAGTCCTCTATAGCCATTCTATAAATACCATAGGTATTATTTATGTAATTACATATAATATCAACACCCGTAACACTCTGCTCACATATAGTTCGTATATTTTCAACCATGAGTGCCAACTCCTCTCTATCTGCACCTATCAAAACACCCTGTATTGTTATAATCCAATCGTCTTGGCTCCATCGTTCTTTTATTCTTCCTGCATATTTCGATTTGCTTACCGCACGCCTGGTAATAATATTTTTACCGTTTAAACTTATTATAGGATCTATAGGAAGTCTGTATGGCTCTGCGTTGTCAAGAGCAAAACTTAGAGGAACTATAAAGTTTGTTTGTTCTACAAGTCCTTTTTGTAATGCACCGCTATATTGATTATTTGTTTTATTTTGAGCAAAATTCTGAGTCGGTACTTCAACAAAATCAAAAGTTCCTGTAGCCGTTTCCATTACCACTACAGTTTTTTTTAGGGGAATAATAGGAGGCAATGCAAATCCTATAGCCCTATTACTCCGCAAAGCTAAATTGGTAGAATCTTGTATGTTACGTACGTTTGTCATAGTGTTTGTGCTGCAAATATTACTTTAGTTAGGGCTCCTTCTATTTCTCCCTTAAGCTGTTCTATACTTTCAGAAAATTTTCCGTTAAAGTTCATATTCTCTACCAAAGATTCAAAACTTATAGTTATTTGAGTATTTCGAGTACCACCGGTAGCTGCTGCAGTTGCATTGTTTTGCACTGGCTCAGGTACTCCTTCAGTAGGCATAGTCGTACCACCTATTATTGTAGGGTCGCTCAAGCCGTATCGAGCTGTTGGATTCTTCATTAAATACTCATCTACGGTAACTCCTGCGCCTTCAGCTTCTTTTTTTACTCTTCTGTATTCTTCTACACTCATACCACGCCGCTCAGCTTCTTCTTTGTCTGCTTCTTCTGATCGTTTGCGAGCAGTTTCGTCAAGTGTTTTCACATAGGCATTATTATATGCTTCGCTAGCACTTTCTCCTTTAAACAAGGCTTTTATTGCTGCACCTATACCATTCATTACAGCTCTAAATGTGTCAACTTTCTTGTACAGAAATATAAATAAAGCTGCTATCCCGGCAATTGCCAACGCTATCCAACCTATTATAGGAATACTAAATATTGCTTTACTCACAGCAGCACACGCTACTCGTGCCGATGCCGCAAACGTAGCAAATGCACCTGAAGATATTGCTGCAAATGTTGCACTGGTTGCTCCTCCTGTTATAAGCGATACAATTAGAGCACCCAATCCTTTTATTGCACTCCATATACCTACAGTGGCAAATCTACCAATTGCCAATGTTGCTCTCACTACATTTCCAATAAATCCAAGATGCACCAATTGACCTGTTATTAGATCATTGTTCATATACACTAAGTTAAGCCGTGCCCATTTTAAAGCATTGCTCATATACCCTATATATTTAGTAAATTCTATAGATTTTATAAGTTTAAAACCAGAAGCAACTCCACTAATAAGTGGTATTATTTGAGCCAATGGTATAAGCGATTGCATCAAAACTCCCGTCCATATACCCATATCACCGGTTATATTAAACAATGATATTTTCATATCATCAAACACGGCTTTTATTCTTGCTTGGCGTTCTCTGTAGTTTTCCATTACCACAGCCGCTTGTTCGGTAGCAGCATTTGTCCCTTGTATTGCGTTTGTGTATCTATCAACTTCTTGTGTTTGCGATATTAAAGCAATTGCGGCATTTTGATTTTCCATACCAAAGGTTTTGCTCAATAGAGCCGTATCATTGAGTAATGGTTTCAATAAACTCAATCGTTGCGATAGTGTAAGATTTTTATTACCAAGTTCTTCAACACTTATACCGGCAGCTTGCAATCCGTCCAAAGTGTCTTGTGGCAAAAATCTACCCTTTCCTATGATTGCCATTATGTTACGCAAAGCTACACCACCTTCAGCACCTTTTTTACCTGCTTTGTCAAGAACCTGTATCGCGGCATTGGTTTCCTCAAACGATACATTTGCTCCTTTAGCTGCCATACCGGCTTGTTCAAGAGCCTGTTTTATTTGAGGCAATTCTGCACTACCTTCTTTTGCTGCAGCTGCCATCACATTCATCATGCGAGTCATAATTTCAGTTGCTCGTATAGGATCTTCAGTGCTTACACCAAACTGATTCATGGCTGTAGTTAATACTTCTGCAGCTGCCGTTGTATTGCCACCCATAGTTTTGCTCAATGTTGCAATGTTTTCGCCCATTCCCTTCAAAGCTTCAGGAACTTTGGCAATTTCGGGTGATAGTTGTGATAGTATTAATTTATAACCTTCTACACTTTGGGCTGCATCTACACCAAACGCACGTGCCGAATCGCGAGCATATTGTTCTATTTCTTTAAGTCCTTTACCGCTCACTCCTGTTATTGATTGCAAATCGCTCAACGAAGCATTAAGTGCTATACCTGGTTGTAAGGCTCCATCTATAGCACTCGAAAAATTTTGAATGTATTGCGTAAACTGATTGAATTTAAGCAAATGCTCACCCATTTTTGACAGATGCGAGCTAGTATTGCCAACACTTTTAGTAAGCGAATCAATAGACTGCTCTATTTGTGTCACCGTATTGTTGGCATCACCATTTACATTTATTGTGAATGTCAAAACATTTCCAAACATTTGCTTTTACTTTTTTTTTATTATACTTTTGAAAAAAAACAGAAACAATGACTATTATTTTCAACATTATTGGATTTATAATTTTTAGCTGCATCTGTATAGGATTAGCAACTATGCTTATATGGGCTGTTCGTGAATTTTCAGGCAAAAACCCTACTTGGTTTAATTAGCGGAATTCTCTTTTTTTCGTATATTTGAGATTTGCATAAATTTTTGTGCCCACATTTCATCAGATAGCTTACCCGGATCAATGCCCAAATAATATTCAAGCATCGTATCCATATAGCCTACCCAGTTACATTCAATATTACCATCGGCTTCGTTTATAACTTTCCCAACTCTGCTTTTTTTACGGTAATGATGTGTTCTATCACAGAGCTTGCACCAAGCATATAGCTTATGTCTGAAAAAATCTTATCACTTCCGCCTATTTTGCATTTTTTAAAAAACTGTTCCGCTAGTTTTATCGGGTCGGCTTGTAATGTCATTAAGTAGCTTAATTCTACACGACTTGGTTTACGAACGTATGATATACAATCGTCAAATTTAATGGCAAATACATTTTCATGCTCTTCTTTCCATTTTTCTATTTGTTCAGGGCTTTCCTGACCTTCGAGTTTTACTTTTTTCATTGTTATGCTATTTTTATATATTATTTAAACTATATTTAAAAAGTATCGGTCTGTCCCGAATGCCAACCGTCTATCCGATTTGTCTCTGCCCATGAAAAAAGTATCTTTAGGCTACTTGCGATTTTTTTCTCAAGTAAATAAACGGAAGTGTTATTTCCATATATTTCTGACCTTGCTTCAATTCTTTTGCCTCTTCGGTAAACTGTATACCTTGTATCACATCGGTAATCAAAGCATCACCCTTGCTTGGATTACCATATGCAACTACCGCATCTACTTGTAAATCCAATACGCTACCACCACCATTAGCTATTAATGTTTCCAGTTCCGATTGTAATAGTGTAAGTTCTCCTTCGTATGATTTATTACCTTTTTGTATTTTCAATGGCTCGTTGCCTTTTCCGTATACAACTTCCTTTTCTTGTTTCACGGTATATTTTATTCCGCGAAATC
>JAJUFK010000012.1 GCA_029266015.1 Bacteroidota bacterium | reverse complement strand
TTTGTTTTCACACTATGCATATCTTATTATTCCATTATTTATTGCCATTGTTTATTTTAATATTCTTGATTTTTACAACAAAGCCTTATTTAACGCAACTAGAGGAATATTTTTAAAAGAAATAGTTTTACGAATTTGTATATTACTATGCATAGCATTATATATATTTGAATACATTACGTTTCATGCCTTTGTTTATAGTTATATTGTAAGTTACATATTTATCTTAATATATATAATTATTGCCATATTTTTTGACAAACAATTGCACTTACAGCCTGATTTCTCATTACTTACCAAGCCTATGCGAAAAGAAATACGTAATGTAAGTTTGTACGGTTTACTTATAAGTGCTGCTGGTTTTATCATACTCAATATAGACCGTATAATGATAGAGAAACTTGTAATAGAAAACCCGTTGGCTCAAGTTGGGATTTATGCTACATGTACATATTTTTCAACCATGATTATATTACCATCGCGTCCTCTTTTAAAAATTGCATCTACATTAGTTGCAGAAGCATGGAAAAGAGGCGATATGGAACAAATCTCAAAATTATATACTAAAAGCACAATTACTCAAAGCATTATTGGACTCTTAGTATTTGCCGGTATTATTGTCAATATTGAAAATATTTTTTACATAATTCCACAAAACTATAAAACAGGTATGTGGGTTATACTATGGATAGGATTGTTTTATGTATCGGATATGGTATCGGGATTAAACAACACTATACTTGGTGCCTCACCAAAATATAAATCACTATCTGTTTTTACCGGAATTTTAATAGTTGCTATTATTCTCCTCAATTTTATTTTCATTCCGTTGTATGGTATTACAGGAGCGGCATTGGCATCGTGTATTGCTAAAATAGCATACAATATAAGTACATTTTTCTATCTCAAATCGTCGTATAAATTGCAACCATATTCATACAAACATATTCAAATACTTATAATTGCAACCATTTCAACTCTAATTACTTATTATTTACCTCATCATTCAAACATCTTGGTAAATATTATTATAAAAAGTTCTATAGTTACAATATTATATTGTACTGGCATTTACATATTGCGTGTATCAGATGATGTTCAAGAATTAATTGATAGTTTTTTAGTAAAGATAAAAAAACGTTAATTTACTAAGAACTTATACCCTATTCCCTTAATTGTACGAATAAAATCATCACCTATTTTTTCGCGTATTTTTCTTATATGTACATCAATAGTTCTATCACCAACAAAAATATCAAACCCCCAAACACATTGATAAATTTCTTCACGAGTAAATACCACTTCAGGTTTTGAGGCAAGTAAATTAAGAATTTCGAATTCTTTTTTTGGAAAATGAATTTCTTCATTATGTAAAATAACCAAACGCTTTTTCTTATCTATTTGCAAATGACCAAATTGAAGCATTGTTGTATTTGTTTCAATTAAGCGTTTTCGCTTTAATAAAGCATGTAATCGAGCAATAAGAACACGTGGTTTAATAGGCTTTGTAATATAATCGTCGGCACCAACTTCAAAACCGGCAATTTGAGAATAATCTTCGCCTCGTGCTGTTAAAAAAGCAATAATTGTATCATTAAATTCGGGTCTGTCTCGTAAGTCGCTGCATACTTCAATACCGTCAACTTCAGGCATCATTATATCGAGAAGAATTATATCGGGTTTTTCTTGAATAGCCATTTGTATGGCATCTTTTCCATTTGTAGAGACAAAAACGGTAAATCCATTACGTTCAAGATTATATTGTAAAAATTCTACAATATCAGGTTCATCATCAGCTATTAAAATTTTATATGCCATACTAACAAATATTTTTCTGTTCAAAAATAAAAGTAGTATGTAAATATGATTTTATTTCAGGGTTACTTAATTGTTAAGTAATATGATTTTATGAAAAAATTTATTACAGCAGGATACGAATGTAAATTAAAAATTAGATTATAAACCGAGAAGTTGTTATTAATATATCATCTCTTTAAGATTATAAAAATAAAATATTTCTAACTCTTAATTCTTAATACAAATTCAATACTGTTCATTTTTATTGGGGAAATCACGTGTTTTTACATCGCGAATATATGATTGTACCGAATTTGTAATTTCTTGAAATAAATTATGATATCTACGTAAAAAACGTGGAGAAAATTCTTGATTTATCCCCAACATATCATGCAATACCAATACTTGCCCGTCAACGCCACTACCGGCACCAATACCTATTACAGGAATTGAAAGAGAATTGGCAACTTTTGCAGCTAATTCTGCCGGAATTTTTTCCAGAACTAAAGCAAAACAACCGGCTTTCTGCAACAATTTAGCATCGTGCATAAGCTTATCGGCCTCTTCTTGAGATTGAGCACGAACAGCATACGTACCAAATTTATTAATAGATTGAGGCATTAATCCTAAATGGCCCATAACCGGAATTCCTGCTGATATAATACGTTGTACCGATTCAATTACTTCTTCGCCACCTTCTAATTTCACAGCACTGCATCCGGTTTCTTTCATTATTCTAATAGCAGAACTTAATGCTTCACGAGAGTTGCCTTGATACGAACCAAACGGCATATCTACTACAACCAAAGCTCGTTGAACAGCACGCTGAACAGACGATGCATGATATATCATATTGTCTAATGTAATTGGGAGAGTAGTAACAAATCCTGCCATAACATTCGATGCAGAATCACCTACCAATATTACATCTATTCCGGCTTGATCAAGAATTTTTGCCATAGAATAATCATACGCTGTTAGCATTGAAATTTTTTCGTTTCGTGCTTTCATTTCACTCAACACATGTGTTGTAACAACTTTTGCCGAAATAGAACCTGCTGTAGACATATATTTGTATTTAATAATTTTGTAATGTAAAACTACAGTTATTTTTATAAAAAATACATGAACATTCAAAAATATTATACACTCACATTTTTTTTCAAACAAAAACAATTATAAAACTATCAGGCTTTGAGTATTTACACTCAATCAGCAATTTACCTGTTTTTTTGTTAAAAAAGTATAGGTTTGTATGCTGCAAGTTTTAATAAAAAAATACTATATTTCGCCACTTTTTACAATTTGATAAAACTAAATTATTTTAACTTTTTACTCTATGAAATACGGATATTTTGATGATGCAAACAGGGAACATGTAATTACAAATCCACAAACCCCATATCCATGGATTAACTATTTAGGAAACGAAGATTTTTTTTCATTGACTTCAAATACCGGAGGTGGTTATACTTTTTATAAAGACGCTAAATTTCGTCGTTTAACTCGATATAGATATAACAATGTGCCAATAGATAATGGCGGTAAATATTTTTATATTAAAGATGGCGATACCGTATGGTCACCCGGTTGGAAACCTGTAAAAACAGAACTTGACAGCTATGAATGTCGTCATGGTATGAGCTATTCAAAAATTAAAGGTTCAAAAAATGGAATAGAAACAGAAGTTCTTCAATTTATTCCACTTGGTTTTTGGGGAGAAATACTAAAAGTATCTGTAAAAAACACAACTTCAGCCAGTAAAAAAATTAAACTATTTTCATTTATTGAATGGTGTTTATGGAATGCCGAAGATGATATGACCAATTTTCAAAGAAACTTTTCTACCGGCGAAGTTGAAATAGAAGATTCGGTAATTTATCATAAAACTGAATTTAAAGAACGTAGAAATCATTACGCATTTTATTCTGTAAATGCTCCAATTCAAGGATTTGATACCGACCGCGAAACATTTATAGGCCTATACAATGGATTTGATAAACCCGATGCTGTTTTTGAAGGAAAACCACGTAATTCTGTAGCTCACGGATGGTCACCAATTGCTTCACATTATATTGAAATAGAATTACAACCCGGCGAAACCAAAGACTATGTATTTATGCTTGGCTATGTTGAAGTATTACCAGAAGACAAATGGGAAAGCAAACTGGTAATCAACAAAAAACCGGCAAAAGCAATGATTGCTAAGTATGACACTACAGAAAAAGTAATGGCTGCTTACCATGAATTACGTTCATATTGGGATAATTTATTGGGCACAATTACAATTAAATCTCATGATGAACGATTAGATAGAATGGTAAATATTTGGAACCAATATCAATGTATGGTTACATTTAACATGAGCCGTTCGGCTTCATTCTTTGAATCAGGAATAGGACGAGGTATGGGATTCCGTGACAGTAATCAAGATTTAATTGGCTTTGTTCACCAAATTCCAAGTCGTGCCCGCGAACGTATAATTGATATAGCATCAACACAATTTGAAGATGGTTCATGTTATCACCAATATCAACCATTAACTAAAAAAGGTAATGCTGCCATAGGTGGTGATTTTAACGATGATCCGCTATGGTTAATTCTTTCGACTACTGAATATATCAAAGAAACCGGCGATTACAGTATTTTGGACGAAATGGTTCCTTTTGACAATGATGAATCAAAAGCAAAAACACATTTTGAACATTTACTTATTTCATTTAATTTTACTGTAAACAATTTAGGACCACACGGATTACCTCTTATTGGTCGTGCCGATTGGAACGATTGTTTAAATCTCAATTGTTTCTCAAGCGAACCAAATGAGTCGTTCCAAACAACAGGTAATAAAAAAGGTCGTACAGCAGAATCACTTATGATTGCCGGACTATTTGTGGTTTACGGTCGTGAATTCATTAAATTATGCAAACAAATAGGGAAACATGCCGAAGCTGCCGAAGCTCAAAAACATGTAGATGCAATGGTAGAAGCTGTTAAACAACATGGTTGGGACGGAGAATGGTATTTGCGTGCATACGATTATTTTGGTCGTAAAATAGGAAGCAACGAAAACGAAGAAGGTAAAATATTTATTGAATCGCAAGGTTGGTGTAGTATGGCCGAAATTGGTATTGAAGATGGTTGGGTTGAAAAATCACTCAATGCCGTAAAAGAACGCCTTGATTGTGAGTATGGGATAGTTTTGAACAATCCTGCATTTACTAAATATTATATTGAATACGGCGAAATTTCTACTTATCCTGCCGGTTACAAAGAAAACGCTGGTATATTCTGCCACAATAACCCATGGATAATGATTGGCGAAACTCTTATAGGTCGTGGAGATAGAGCATACGAATACTACACTAAAATTGCACCTAGTTTCTTAGAAGATATTTCTGACCTACACAAAGTAGAACCATACGTATATTGCCAAATGATTGCAGGTAAAGATGCTTTCAAACCCGGTGAAGGTAAAAACTCATGGTTATCGGGTACTGCAGCTTGGAATTTTTACACTATAGTTCAATATATTTTAGGTGTAAAACCCGATTATAACGGTATTTCAATAAATCCATGTATTCCAAAAACTTGGGATGGTTTTTCTATGAAACGTGTATTCCGTGGTGCTACATACGTAATTGAAGTTTCTAATCCTAATCACGTAAGTAAAGGAGTAAAACAAATAATTGTAAATGGTAATACTATTGAAGGTACAATTGTACCTATTTTAGAAGCCGGAAAAACACATACCGTTCAAGTTATAATGGGATAATATACCCTCTAATAAAAGTCAAAAAAACGTTATAGGATTTATTTGACTAATAATTAATATATAAAAAAGCTGTCTGATTTTTAATATAATCAGACAGCTTTTTTTTATGAATACAATATTTTTATTGCAAACTTTTTTACCTGTGCATCTTTTCAACAACAATATGTTAAAAAGATAATAGAATTTAATATTGTTTAGTGTATAAATTAATTTATTTTTGTTTTATTACAATTTACAGGTTCCTTTCCAAAAATATATTGGAATTGTGGATTAAAAGGGAATCCCGTGAAAAACGGGAGCTATCCCCGTAGCTGTAAGTCCTTTTATACGTTTTGGCACCCCTTGCCACTGACCGCCGCAGGCGGTTGGGAAGGCAGCCAAAATAGGACAAGCCAGAAGACCTGCCTGTAAAATAATTCGTAGCTTTCGGGTGAAAAGCGAAGAGTAAAGATTTGTACATATCAATATCTTTATTTTTCTTTTTTTTGAGAGCTACCATATTTAATGTTTAACAACTTACTAAATATTAAAATCTATGGTAACTAAAGACGTATTAAAAAACAGACAAATCAGTAAACGAGATGGACGTATTGTCCCTTTCGAAGCAGAAAAAATTACTTTTGCTATTTTTAAAGCATTGCGAGCAGTTGGCCGTCCCAACCGTGAACTTGCCGAAGATCTCATGCTCGATGTACTAAAACAATTGTGTATGTTCGATAAACCGAATTACACACCTTCTGTAGAAGAAGTTCAAGACACAGTTGAAAAAGCGTTGTTTGAGAATAAACTTTTTGATGTTGCTAAAGCATATATTCTATATCGCAAGCAACACGAACATATTCGTAATGCTAAAGAACTTTTTTCTAATCTTGACATTGTAGAAAAATACCTGAATCTCGACGATTGGCGCATAAAAGAAAGTGCTAATTCATCGTATTCATTACAAGGTCTTAATCAACATATAGCCACCATTATTAGCTCTCAGTATTGGTTAGAGCGCATCTATTCCGATGAAGTCAAACAGGCCTATCAAACAGGTCGTTTTCATATACACGATTTAGGCTTTTTGAGTGTTTACTGTGTCGGTTGGGATTTAGAAGATTTGTTAATTACCGGATTTAAAGGAGTAAGCGGCAAAATAGAAAGTCGGCCGGCCAAACATTTGCGGACTATATTAGGACAAATAGTGAACTTTTTTTATACCATGCAAGGCGAAGCTGCCGGTGCACAAGCTTTTTCAAATTTTGATACCTACCTTGCTCCTTTTATCAGGTACGATAAACTCAATTATGCACAAGTAAAACAAGCTTTACAAGAATTTATGTTCAATATAAATGTTCCCACTCGTGTGGGCTTTCAAACACCGTTTACCAATATTACACTCGACCTTAAAATACCTGAATTTTTAAAGAATCAGCCTGTAATAATTGGCGGAAAACCTCAAGAAACAGTTTACGGCGATTTTCGGGCTGAAATGGATATATTTAATGCTGCGTTTGCCGAAGTAATGGCCGAGGGCGATGCTAACGGAAGTGTATTTTCATTCCCTATACCTACCTATAACATTACCAAAGATTTCGAATGGGATAATCCTGCATACACCAAAATATGGGAAATAGCAGCAAAATACGGTATTCCATATTTTTCAAATTTTGTAAACTCTGACATGAATCCAGACGATGTACGCAGCATGTGTTGTCGGTTACGTTTAGATAAAAGAGAACTAAAAAAACGTGGCGGAGGCTTATTTGGTGCTAATCCTCTTACCGGTAGTGTTGGGGTGGTTACCATAAATTTACCACGGTTAGGTTACGAATCAAAATCAGAAACCGAGTTTTTTCAACGCCTCGATAAACTAATGGAATTAGCAAAAGAAAGCCTTGAAGTAAAACGAAAAGTAATAGAAAACCTTACCGAAAGAGGTCTTTATCCATATTCAAAATTTTATTTGCGCCATGTAAAACAACGTACAGGTAAATTTTGGAAAAACCACTTTTCAACCATTGGTATTGTTGGCATGAACGAATGTTGTCTCAATTTTTTAGGCTGCAACCTTGTTTCTGAAAAAGGATATGCTTTTGCATTAAAAATAATGGACACAATGCGTTTAAAACTCGAAATGTTCCAAGATGAAACAGGCAATATATACAACCTCGAAGCTACGCCGGCCGAAGGTACATCGTATCGTTTAGCACAAATTGACAAAGCCGAATACCCCGATATTGTAACTGCCAACGAAGCGCATGTACGTAAAGGAGCAAAACCATATTACACCAATTCTACACAATTACCTGTTAATTATACTGATGATTTGTTCGAAGCCTTGACAATGCAAGATGCTTTGCAAACCAAATACACAGGTGGCACAGTATTTCATGCATTTTTAGGGGAACAACAATTGCCCATTGATACAGTAAAAACCTTGATAAAAAAAATTACTGCAACGTTTCATTTGCCGTACATAACACTGTCACCCACTTTTAGCATTTGCCCTGAACATGGGTACATTTTTGGCGAGCACAAACAATGTCCTAAATGTGCTGAAATTGGCCAAACAACCGATTGTGAAATTTTCTCTCGTATTGTAGGGTATTTACGCCCTATTAAACAATGGAACGATGGTAAACAAGAAGAATTTGCTGACCGTAAATTATTTGATAAAATGATAAAAATGGATTAAATAAACTAATAATATAATTGTCTATCGGTTTCTATTTCATATAATTGGAATAGGATTAAAAGGGAATGCCGCGAAAATCGGCAACAGTTCCCGCTGCTGTAAGCTCAATTCAATCTTTTGAATAAATAAGCCACTGTTTTTTAATGGGAAGGTGTTCAAAAGTGAGTAAGTCAGAAGACCTGCCGATATTCCGATTTGTAGCTTTCGGGAGAAAAGCGAAAAATCATCCGGCTTAAGCCTTTTGATTTTCTATCCTTCTTCACATTGCTGCATATCGGGTTTTAACGTGTATGTTTCACTTAAACTCAATAGATATGACAGAAAAAAAAGTTCTAAACTTTCGTTTCGGGGCAATTGCCCTGATGGTGCTTTTGGCTGCATTCAGCCGATTGTTGCCGCACCCTCCTAATTTCGCCCCCATCGGGGCTATGGCTCTATTTGGCGCTGCCTATTTCTCGCAACGTTACCTTGCACTTCTCATTCCCATTATAAGCATGTGGTTGAGCGACCTTGTGCTTAACAATGTGGTGTATAGCCAGTATTTCGACCATTTTGTGTGGTTTTACCAAGGCTGTTACTGGACTTATGGTGCTTTTATCATGATAAGTTTGATTGGTTTTGTTGCCCTAAAGCGGATTAAAATCCAAAACCTTATTCCGGCAAGCCTTTTAGCTTCTATTATATTTTTTCTACTCTCCAATTTTGGGGTTTGGGCTTCTACAACCATGTACCCTAAGAGTTTTAGCGGCTTAATGACTTGCTACGCAGCCGGACTACCATTCTTTAAAAATACACTTTTAGGTGATTTTGTTTATATCGGGGTTTTGTTTGGTGCATTTGAGTTTGCGCAAAGCAGAATGCCTGTTTTGCGGTTGGAATCAATCAAATATTAATTTAATACTTACTTTTTATGAAAAAGAAACATTTATTTTTATCACTGGTTTTGAGCATTTTCCTTTCAATAAATGCCTTTTCTCAATTTTCGTTCAACGACATTACACTTTGGGCTGGTTCAGGAACAAATAAAGCAGCTTTAGTGATTGAATGGACAACCCCTGATGGTAACTATGTTACCAAAGTATGGGGCTATAGATGGGCATCTGGGACAAAAACGGGAAGGGATATGCTTAATGCAATCAAAGCTATTGACCCTCGGATTTTTGAACAAGCAGGTTCTTACGGAGACCAAACGGTATTCGGTTTAGGTTACGACATGGATTGCGATGGCTTTACCTATGTTGCCGGGGCAAACGAAACAGGACACGCAGGCGATGCCGATGACGTGTATAAAGAAGGATGGTTATATCAAGGCTATTGGAGTTACTGGTTAAGTGCAAACGGAACTAGCTGGTCTTATTCAAATTACGGAATAGCTAATAGGACACTTACCAATGGCGCATGGGATGGCTGGCGTTTTGCTTATGCCCCTTCATGGACAGCTAATGCCCCACGCACACCATTTACAGCAGCTACTGCATGTGGAAGCTTAAAATCAGCGAAATCGGCCTCTGTTGCAAGTGAGAATACTACATTAAGTGCATCAAAAGTGGCTGAGTACGATATAAATATTAGTCCAAACCCTTGTACTGAATTCATTAATATTTACACCGATAAGCCTGTGCAGGTAACTATCATTGATTTACAAGGAAAAATAGTTCTTGATGAATCCTTTACTGCTCAAAATCCTGCTGTTAATGTAGCAAACATTGCAAAAGGAATTTATACACTCAAAATTATTACAGACGAGCACACAGTTTATAAACGAATATTTAAAAATTAATCAATAAGTTATTATGAGAAAAGTTTTAGTCTTTTTGTTGGGTTATGTATGCGTATCGCATATAACAACAGCACAAACCAAATACACCCCCGGTGCTGGCAATCCAGGTTCTACGGCCATATATACCGATTCTTCAGTTATTAAAAGCTGGGCTACTGGCATTGAGCTATACAGAGGTTGGGTAAACATTGCCGACACTTCTGTATATTACAATGGTTCTAACAAATCTACATTTGGCTATCCGGCTATTGCTTTAGGCAAAGCAATAGATTCGCCCTACGATGTGGTAAGCTTAGGCGACAGCGGGGTAGCAATCCTTTCGTTCGACAGGCCTGTTGCAAACGGGAAAGGTCCTGATTTTGCAGTTTATGAAAATGGTTTTTATACACCTGCCGGACAAAAAGGAACTACATTTTCGGAACTTGCATTTGTTGAAGTAAGTTCCGATGGAAAACGGTTTGTTCGTTTCCCGGCCGTTTCGCTTACATCTGAAAGTCCTCAACTTGGAGGGTTTGCTGCTATCGACCCAACCAATATTTACAATCTGGCAGGCAAAGATATTGCGGGTTACGGGACTCCTTTTGACCTTGACGATATTAAAGATAGCACAGGCATTGACCTCAATAATATCCGTTTTGTAAAAGTGGTTGATGTTGTGGGTAATATCAATGCCCCTTATGCTTCGCACGATTCGAAAAGTAATATTATAAACGACCCCTGGCCTACGCCTTTTCATTCCTGTGGTTTTGATCTCGATGCTGTTGGTGTGGTAAATGCAGGGCAACCATATTCCATAACAACACTCGATGAATTACCTTTAGCTAAAGATTCCTGGTGGTTTCCAACCAACGATACCAGTTGGGTATCTGGCTTGGCAAAATTTCGATTTTTTCATGATACTAATTTCGATTATGGGTTCATGTTATCTAATAATCGAAACGACACAGCTATTGACCAAAGCATACTTGAAACTTCAACGCTTAGTGCAATAACCAAAGGTGGCATGAATGCCCCTGACACTGGGGGTACTAACTATGCGGTTGCTTTTGTTGCTCAAAATTGGTTGGGCGATTTCTCAAACATGCCTGTTGAAGTTACTTTTAAAGATGATAAAAGCTATGCTGTAAGCGGCTTTTATGCAACCAACTGCACGTATGCTTATTTGTCAATGAAAAATGGAGATATGTTTGCTAAAAAATTTGGAGGCACAACGGGCAACGACCCTGATTACTTCAAACTATTAATCTGGGGCGAAAAACAAGATGGCTCTAAAACAGATACCATCGAGTTTTATCTTGCTGACTTCCGTTCTAACGACAACTCCAGGGATTACATTGTAAAAAATTGGCGATGGGTAGATTTAAGCAAGTTAGGAAAAGTAAAAAAACTTCGTTTCAACCTCGCATCATCTGATGCTGGCAAATGGGGTATGAATACACCAGCCTATTTTTGCCTCGACAACCTCACTATAATACCCGATGCAGAGCCTGTAAAACTTTCGCCATTGGCCGATGTAAACGTGAACATGAACGCTCAACCCATGAATATTGACGTAAGTTCTGCCTTTACCGCATACGACCCGACGGGCATTACCTTGACCGTAACATCAAATTCAAACACCGGGCTTGTTTCAACAATCTTATCGGGCAAAACGCTTACATTAACTTTCGCTGCCGACCAGCAGGGCGAAGCTGAAATTGTGGTTAGCGCAATGCTGAACAGCAAAACAGTTTCTGATACATTTAAAGTTACGGTAAACAATACTACTACAAGCGTTCACTCTACTCTATCAAGCAATGTCAAAGTGTATCCTAACCCGTTCTCTTCAAACCTGAAAGTGGAATGCGAGACTAATAGCAGGGTTATTTTACTCGACATCTACGGCAGAACTGTTGGCGAACAAATAGCAACAGGTAATACCGTTCAGTTCTCTACCGAACAGTTGACACGTGGTTACTATGTCTTGAAAATTATTGACAAATCAGACAACAAAGCAGTTAAAATATTAAAACAATAGTAAAATCAAGGTGCCGGGAGCTTTACTTCCGGTACCTTTTAAATTTTTCAATGAAACAATTATTTTTAATCATATTATTCTCTTTTTCAGTATTTAACTTGTTTTCCCAAAAACTAATAAAAGACACTGTAAAACTCGATGAAGTAACAGTAACCGCAGTAAAGCCACCCGAGAAAGACAAGTCGGTTGTACCCATGCAAGCCATTACAAGAGTAGAACTCGACCGTATATCGGGCAATACAACTGCTGATGCAGTTAAAAATTTTTCGGGTGTTACGCTTAAAGATTACGGTGGTATTGGAGGGTTGAAAACGGTAATGGTGCGTAGCCTTGGGGCTAACCATACGGGCGTTTTCATGGACGGGGTACAATTCAGCGATGTTGCCACCGGGCAGGTCGATTTAGGCAAGATAAGTACCGACAATGCCAGCGATATTTCGCTGATTATCGGGCAACCGGCAACGGTTTGTCAACCCGCCCGGTTTTACGCATCGGCAAGCGTTATAAGCATACAATCTGCCGAACCCGATTTTAAAACGAAACCATATCATATAAAAGCTGGGGTAAAAACAGGTTCATTCGGATTAATCAACCCGGTTATATCGTTTCAAAACAAACTGGGACAGAAATCTTATTCCGACATTTCGTGCAATTATACCAGAGCCAATGGCGAATATCCTTTTCATATCCGGCTTGGCAGTCACAAGGATACCACAGCTATACGAAAAAACTCGGATATTAAATCGGTGAACCTCAACGCTGCATTAGTTACAATATTGCGAGACAGCTCAAGGCTTTCGTTAAAAATGTATTATTATGGTTCGGAAAGAGGTTTGCCGGGTGCAGTTGTGTTTTACAACCCTTTTGCTACGCAACGGCTCTGGAATCGTGATTTTTTCTCAAACATACAGTATAAAACCAACGAAAAGAAACGGCTGCAAGGGCTTACCAACATCAAATTTTCGCAAAACTGGTTACGGTACTTAGACCCCGAATACCTGAACACGGAAGGGGAACTAGATAACCGCTACCTTCAGCATGAATATTATGTGTCGCATGCCCTAAACTGGAAGATAAAAGATTCTCTTTATATATCCTTTGCTTCCGATTTCTTTATCAACACGCTTGATGCCAACCTCTATCAGTATGCCAAGCCTACACGGTATTCATCGCTTTCGGTTTTGGTATTTCAATATTTACGGCCTCGCTGGGAAGTAAATGGCAATATATTGGCCACGCTGGTTCGTGAAAAAACAATGGAAGGACAACCAGCCCCCGACCGTAATATTTTAACCCCTTCCGTTTCGTGTGGTTACAGACTAACTCAAAGCCCCAATATCCGCCTGCGGTTCTTGTACAAAGACGTATTCAGGATGCCCACGTTTAACGATTTATATTATACCCTTGTAGGCAACAATAACCTTAAACCTGAGTATGCAAAGCAATACAATGCCGGAGTAACAGCTTTCTCCCATTGGGGCATTATTGAATATATTTCGTGTAAAGCCGATTTCTTTTACAACCATGTGAAAGATAAAATAGTTGCCGTTCCCACCAAGAACCTATTTGTGTGGTCAATGCGAAATATCGGGTTAGTTGACATAAAAGGAATGGAATTGCAAGCGCAATTACAAACCAAACCAATATTAGGTTTACGCTATTCGATTACATGCAACTACACCTACCAGGAAGCAACCGATGTTACCGACAAAAATTCGGCAACCTACAACCAGCAAATACCCTACATTCCTTTCGAAACCTTCACGGCGATGGGAACAGTTGCTTACAAATCATTGTCGTTAAGCTACAATACACTGTTTAACGGCTATCGCTACGTGTTGGGCGAAAATATCTACGAAAACATGATTCCATCTTGGTGGACAAGTGACATTTCTGCTTTATACAACCTCAAAATAAAAGATTCAACCGTGAAAATGAAAGGTGAAGTAAATAATGTTTTCGACAAACAATACGAGGTAATCCGCAGTTTTCCAATGCCCGGACGCTCATACACCGTAGCTTTAACTCTACTATTTTAAAAAAGAAAATAATGAGAAGAATACCATTGTTTATTGTTGCATTTTTGTTCATAACACAATCTTGCAAGAAAGACCCGATTGAACCCGTTGTTGACCCTCCTGTTGTAAAACCCGTAACCGATACAACTTATACCACCAAGGGGCTATATGTGTTAAACGAAGGATTGTTCAATATGAACAATTCAACGCTTACTTATTACAGTTTTGCTGATTCTGTACCCAAAACCGATTATTTCGATTTACAGAATGGGCGTAAACTTGGCGATACAGGCAATGATATTGCCATTTATGGAAACAAAATGTATATCATCGTGAATGTTTCGAGCCAGTTAGAAGTTGTAAACCCGTTTACTGGTAAAAGCATCAAACAAATACCGTTTTTTAACGGCGACAAACCACGCCAGCCCCGCTATATCGCTTTTAATAAAAACAAGGCATTTGTTTGTTCGTTCGATGGTACGGTTGCAGTAATTGACACGGCTACACTCGAAATAGAAAAATACATTACCGTCGGCCGTAATCCTGATGGGATTGCCGTTGCCAACAATAAGGTATATGTTTCGAATTCCGGCGGGCTTGATTATCCAAACTATGACAGTACTGTTTCCGTCATAAACGCATTAACGCTTGTAGAAACAAAAAAAATATCGGTACGCATCAATCCATACATTGTTGTCCCCGATAATTATGGCGACTTGTACGTGATTTCAAGGGGCAATTATGGCGATGTAAAAATGTGCCTTCAGGTGATTGATTCAAAAACTGACGAACTAAAATATACCTTTCCCGGATTCGAAGCTCTGAACCTCGCCATAAACGGTGATACAGCTTACGTTTATTATTACGATTTTATGACCGGCAAAGGCTCTAAAATAATGCTTATTGATGTTAAAAACGAAACTATCATCCGCGACAATTTCATTACCGATGGTACTGTAATAGAAACGGCTTACGGGATTGCGGTTGATAAGCAATCGGGCAACGTATTCATTACAGATGCGCACGGTTTTGTAAACACAGGCAATGTAGTTTGTTTCAGTAAAGAAGGCAAAAAGAAGTATTCTTTTAAAGCCGGGTTAAACCCCGGACACATAGCATTTTTAAACGAAACAAAAATTAACACATTAAAAACAACAATAAAATGAAAGGGTACATTCAAATTTACACCGGGAACGGTAAAGGAAAAACAACTGCCGCTTTTGGGCTTGCATTGCGGGCTGTCGGTGCTGGTAAAAAAGTATATTTTGCCCAGTTTGTTAAAGGTCAGGTATATTCCGAAGTAAAGGCTGTATTTAATTATCTGCCAACCATTTCAATTAAGCAATTTGGTTTGGAATGTTTTATAGTAAAAAGCCCAACTCAGGCCGATATTGACATTGCCCGGCAAGGCTTTAAAGAGATTTCGGGCATCATCTTGTCAGGCACGTACGATGTGGTAATTCTCGATGAGGCCAACATTGCCCTTTATTACAACTTGTTTTCAGTGGATGAATTCATTCAACTGCTGAAAAAGAAACCCGAACAAACCGAAATCATTATTACCGGACGCAATGCCCCACAGGAACTAATAGACATGGCCGATCTAGTTACCGAAATGAAAGAGGTAAAACACTACTACACTCAAGGGGTTGAAGCAAGAATTGGCATTGAATGTTAACAGCTAAAAAACTGATTACCATGAAAAGAAAACCATGTAAGCCAAATACTACACCTCTTTTGCTGTGTTGGGGTATATATTCAGAATGGCTCAATAATAGATTAGGAATTCTGCCTACTCGGTTTGAAAAACTAAAAAAGCATAAAAAACTATGAGAATAGGTGGTTTCGTAAAACAAAGTCTTATTGACTATCCCAATAAAATTGCAGCTGTTGTGTTTACACAAGGCTGCAATTTTCAGTGTGGATATTGTCACAATCCACAGCTTGTATTACCCCATCTTTTTATTGAAAATCCTGAATTTAATCCAAGTAACATATTTCGCTATCTTAAAAGTCGTAAAAATTGGCTCGACGGAGTAGTAATAACAGGTGGCGAACCTACTATTCACAAAGATTTACCTGAGTTCCTAAAAAAAATTAAAGCTATGGGCTACTCAATTAAACTGGATACTAACGGCTCAAACCCATACATGCTGAAACAAATAATTACTAATAAATTAGTTGATTATATTGCAATGGATATTAAAAATATCCCCGAAAAAAATCTATATGAAGAAATAACAGGTATTCAAATGACTACTAAAATTATAGAAAATTTACAGCTTTCCATTCAAATTATTAATAATAGTTCTATAGAAAGAGAATTTCGAACGACATTTATTCCAAAAATACACAACAAAAATACTATTGAACTTATTAAAAAGCTTGTTGGTAAAAATATATGTTATAAAGTTAATGAATTTAGAGAGGGAGAAACGATAGAAAAAGAACTTCACTCTAATTAAATATAAACAAGCTTGGGAATTTTCCCAAAAAACTTTTTAAATTTCTATAGAAACTGCTGTTCAACATTGTTTTTTGAATTAAAATAACAGTAAATTTAATACAATAGATTAAAATTAATTTAAATTATTACCCTGAAACGCATATACAGGAATTTGAGCCAATGCTTCGGCAAATCCATCAACAAAAACTTGCAATTTATTTTTCGCAAACATTTTGGCCATCAATGGTATATCTGCATGAAGTGTAATTCGTATGCGAGTATCGTAAGGTGCAACTTGTTTTAATTGAATCCAAATACAAAATTCTTTATTTTGTTCCGATCCTAATTTTATAAGTTTATACGGTTCTTCTTCTATTATTTGTAATGTTATGTTCATACCTTGCATTACTTCAATAGTTACCGAATGCTGCGAAAAATTGGCTTTATTTCTATGTTCAGAAGGAACCATAGCTTCAAAATTTCGAAAATCAGATATAAAAGAATACAATTGCGAATCCATACAATTGTTCTTTGTAATTTTACTTACTATTTGAAGCGGTTTAGACATCTTGTATCAATTAAAAATCAGCACTCTTAGGATAACGTGGAAATGGTATAACATCACGAATATTTCCCATACCGGTTACAAACAACATTAAACGTTCAAATCCAAGTCCAAAACCGGCGTGAGGTACAGTTCCATATCTACGCGAATCAAGATACCAATATAACTCTTCGGTAGGAATATTCATCTCAACCATACGGTTATATAATTTATCATAATCTGCTTCACGTTCGCTACCTCCAATTATTTCTCCAATTTGTGGAAACAAAACATCCATTGCAGCTACTGTTTTACCATCGGGATTTTGTTTCATATAAAAGGCTTTAATCTCTTTTGGATATCCGGTAAGAATTACCGGTTTTTTAAAATGCTTTTCTACTAAATATCGTTCGTGTTCACTTTGCAAATCGGTACCAAAACCTTTTACTTCATATTTAAATTGCCCTTTTTTATTTGGTTTTGATTCTTTCAAAATTTCAATTGCTTCGGTATAGGTAAGTCTTTGAAAATCATTTGCCAAAACAAATTGCAATTTTTCTATAAGAGGCATTGAACGTTCTTGCTCAGGTTTTGATTTTTCTTCTTGCAATAATCTTTCTTGCAAAAATTCCAAATCTTCTTTACAATTGGTAAGAGCGTATGAAATAAGATATTTCAAAAACTCCTCGGCTAAATCCATATCATCATATATATCGGCAAAAGCAACTTCGGGTTCTATCATCCAAAATTCTGCTAAATGACGCGATGTATTTGAATTTTCTGCTCTAAAAGTAGGTCCAAATGTATATACTTTAGACATTGCCATACACGCCATTTCTACTTCTAATTGTCCCGAAACCGTTAAATTTGTTTGTTTTCCAAAGAAATCTTCAGAAAAATCTATATTCCCATCTTTTGTAAAAGGTAATTTTTTAAGATCTAATGTTGTTACTTGAAACATTTCACCAGCTCCTTCACAGTCAGAACCAGTTATAATAGGAGTATGAATATTATAAAATCCTCGTTCGTGAAAAAATGTATGAATAGCATAAATCATTTGATGACGAATGCGTGTAATAGCTCCAAATGTATTACTGCGAAAACGCAAATGCCCAATTTCGCGAAGAAATTCAAGTGAATGTTTTTTTGGTTGTAATGGATACTCATCGGCATTTGCAGTACCCAAAACCTCAACAGAACTTGCCAATACTTCAATAGACTGACCTTTACCTTCTGATTTAGCAATAGTTCCTTGAATAGAAAGTGAAGAGCCAACGGTAATTTTTTTTAATAGTTGTGCATCAAATTTTTCAATATCTATTACTATTTGCAAATTCTGAAGCGATGAACCATCATTAAGAGCAACAAACATTACAAAATTATTGCCTCGGTAATTACGCACCCACCCTTTTACTACTACTTCTGCACCAATTTCTTCTTTTTGGAGTATGGTTTTTATTTCTGTTCTACGCATATTAAAATGTTCTTATGTTTTTCGACAAATTTACACGATTTGTGATTGTACACAAAAAAATGAATTATAATTATCCTCTATCAAAAAAAATATTTTTACTACTTGCTTTAAGAGGAATAGCATAAATAATTGAAACATTTTCAGGAAAAATATCAAGTTCTTTTACAGCTTGCCCAACAGTATACATTATTCTATTATCTATTCTATTGTCCATAGCAATACTAAC
>JAJUFK010000301.1 GCA_029266015.1 Bacteroidota bacterium | reverse complement strand
TTTTTTTTTTTATTTTTTTTATATTTTTTTTAACTCTTTAATTTTTAATACTTTAAAAAAGAAGGTTCTATAATTACCTAAATCATAGAAAAATACTTATTCTTCATATAAAATTATTCATGTATATTTGAATTCTAAAAAAAATAATAATGGCAATTTTAATAGCTCTTGTTTTAGCAATTATATTACAATTAGGAGCATCGGTATTTGCTGTAAGTTTAATAAAGCGAACTAAATATAATGCTTCTTGGATACTAATTTCTATAGGATTTACTCTTATGGCTGTACGTAGAGTATATGATTTAATTTATGTACTTCAAAGTGAGGGTGCTTTAGAAAAACAATCAATCATAAGTAATTGGTTGTCGGTAATTGTTTCGTTGTTGATATTTTTAGGTGCATTTTACATACGCAAAATTTTTGATTTACAAGATAGAATAGACAAAATTCGAAAAGAAAACGAAAGTAGAGTATTTGCTGCAATTATTAAAACAGAAGAACGTGAACGACAAACGTTTGCAAAAGAATTACATGATGGACTTGGACCAATTTTATCATCGGTAAAAATGGCATTAAGTGCAATTAATCAAAGTATAGCGGGTAATACAAATACTCAAATTATACATAAAACAAATTTAGCAATAGATGAAGCTATTATAACAATAAAAGAAATTTCAAATAAATTAAGCCCTCATATTCTAACTAATTTTGGATTAGATAAAGCATTGCGAAATTTTATTGATACTGTTGTTATAAATAAAAATATAACTGTTTCATTCAGATCTGATATTGAAAACAAACGATTTGACTTTACAGTAGAAACTGTTTTATATAGAGTAGTTTGTGAATTATTAGCAAACACATTACATCATGCTCAGGCACAAAATATTTCAATTTTTATACAAAATACGCCTCAAGAATTGACTCTAATATATACCGACGACGGAATTGGGTTTACCCCTGAGAATACAAAAAATTCCGGTATGGGATTATCAAATATTCAATCACGTATAGCATCTATTCATGGTGTTATTTCAATAGAGAGTTCAGAAGGGAAAGGTGTACAAGTATTTATTACTGTAAAACATATATAAATTGGAACCTATTACAATACATATTGTTGACGACCATACTCTGTTTCGCGAAGGACTTAAATTTTTACTTTCTACAACGCAAAATATTCAATGTGTGGGAGAATCAGAAAATGGATTAGAGTGCTTACAATCTATTACCAAAACAAAACCACATATAGTTTTGATGGATATAGAAATGCCCCAAAAAGATGGTATTGCCACAACTCGAGAATTAATGCAAATATATCCTGATTTAAAAATCATAGCACTTTCAATGTACGGTTATGAACACTATTACAGTCAAATGATTGATGCCGGTGCACGAGGATTTTTAATGAAAAATTCGGCTTTTGATGATGTTCAAAAAGCTATTCATGAGGTTTATAAGGGCAACACATATTTTTCGCCCGAAATACTTGATGCATTAATTAAGAATTTATATAAAAAAAAGAATAACAAACCTACTCAAACCGAACTTACCGAACGCGAAATTGAGATACTGTATAATATCTGCAAAGGATTTTCGAATGCTGAAATTGCTGATACATTGTGTATAAGCAAACGCACAGTAGACAAGCATCGCGAAAATCTGCTCCTTAAAACAGAATCGAAAAACACCGCAGGTTTGGTGATTTATGCGATTAAAAATGGGTTGTTTGAGGTATAATTAGCTAATCTTTACTTAAAAAACATCAAAATAAATAGTTTTACAGTTAGAATATTTTGATATAATCGTAAGATATACTCGTACGTATTTTTGAAAAGGCATTGAGCTTCTTTTTCAACCATGTTCCACTCCATTAATGAGTTAGTTCATTAACCATTTATGTATTTATTTTCATTATTGAGTTATGTTGTTACAAAACTGAATTATATGAAAAAAAATATAATTACATGCACTGTTGTCCGAAAAAAATTGGAGATTTACTAGACAGGTCTTATTATTACTAATTTAGCAAAAAATAAAACGCTTAGTTTTTTATATACTTCTTATTACTTTTTCTGCAGCAAAAAAGTAATCAAAAGTGCTGCCATGCAATACGAAATCTAAAAATAAATCGTTAATGCTGATTTAACAAAATACACATGAAAGCATTGTAAATAAATATAAAACAAAGTGTTGGGCAAACTGCTAAATCTACGCATTAACTTCATTATTTTTAACGATTCCTTAATTGAATGGCTTATAGTAAACCCGTAATTCGGTATTCTTAATATTTTATATTTTTAACGAATAATTGTGAATTATAAATTACTATATATCTCCAAATATTCATCAAACCCCATAGAATGAACTATTAATTTTGAATCAAAATACTCACATGTTTTATTGTTATTTGAATATTTTAATGAAAGTTCTTTATTAATTGCAATTTCGGGTATTATGTTAATTATGTTCTTAATTAACTTATTATATCCATCTTTATTAGAATAACAAGGGTCGATTAAGGTAATTCTAATATTTTGATTGTATTGCAAAGCTAGTTTTAAACTATAATTAATGTGATTATCTCCAAAAGAATATCCAACAATAACAATTTCATCAGCAATAAAACAATCTTTATCAAAACTATATTGCATTTGTTTAAATGGGGCAACTGCTGTTTTTTGTATCTTTTGAAATCCTGTAACTATATTAGAAATTACCATACTATTCCCTTTTTCTGATTGTATGCATGCAGTAATAGGATTATTTACATTTAATTTCGGATACGGATGCAAAGTAATAAAAGGTAAAAAATTTCTATATGGTAATTCCGGATTATTTACATTCCAAAAAATTGATCCATGTAAATTATAATGAACATTTGATTCAAAATCTGTAATAATTTTTTTAATATCAGGTAATATACCGCTTACAGGTATTTCATCATCATAAGTAAAACCTTCAAACAAATCTATATTAATCTCTTTAGTTAGAATTTTAAAGACTCTATCATAATTTAAAGTATAAATCCTTAAAATATTACAATCACATATTTGAGTTACCCATTTTTGAAAATTCTCATTAACAGTTTTATTCTTTTCTTTAATTATGTT
>JAJUFK010000419.1 GCA_029266015.1 Bacteroidota bacterium | reverse complement strand
TTACAAAAAGTAACACGCATGTTTTTGTAAATAGTAGTAAAACAAATATTTTTGTAGTCTAAATAACCCTAAATTATAATTTACATGGAACAACCAATATTTGAATTAGAATTCAAAGTTCGTGACTATGAACTCGATTTGCAAGGAATAGTAAATAACTCTGTATATCAGAATTATTTAGAACATGCACGCCATGAGTACTTAATTTCTAAAAATATTGATTTTGCAGCATTGCACCAACAAAATATTGATTTAGTAGTATCGCGAATAGAAATAGATTATAAAGCACCTCTCAAAAGTCAAGATAAATTTGTGGTAAAATTGCAAGCTGCAAAAGAAGGCAATGTGCGAATAGTTTTTCATCAGTGGATAGAGCGTTTGCCCGATGGAAAAACTATGATTGATGCCAAAATTACAGGTGTTTGTCTTAAAAATGGCAGACCAATAAGACCCGAAGATGCAACCGGTATGTTGTGGTAAACACAATTAATTGTAGTTATACATTTTTTTCATAGCATTTGCATATTTATTTTTTGTATTTTTGAATTCATAAACTCAAAAGTAATACATATGTCAAATATTTTACAATCGGCTCAGGAAGCAAAACAAGCATCAATATTGCTTGCCGCATCAGATACAGTAACTAAACATAAAGCATTACAAGCAATTGCTCGCAAGTTGCAAGAAAATACAAATAACATTGTTGAAGCTAATACTAAGGATATTGAACGTAGTACACAGCAAAATTTAGCAGCTCCTTTGCTCAAGCGATTAAAATTTGATGAACAAAAAATTAATGAAACAATAGCAGGTATTACAAGTCTATTGTCATTACCCGAACCTGTTGGACAAACGCTTATGTCAACAGAACTTGATACAGGTTTGGAATTATATAAAGTAAGTTGTCCAATTGGAGTTATAGGTGTTATATTTGAGTCACGACCTGATGCATTAGTTCAAATTTCAACCCTGTGTTTAAAAAGTGGAAATGCTGTGTTACTCAAAGGAGGCAGTGAAGCTATAGAAACTAATAGAATTCTTACAGATATAATACGAAGTGCCTCAACCGAATCCGGTATTCCTCAGGGGTGGATTCAATTACTTGAAACCAGAGATGATGTAAATTCTATGTTGAAGTTAGATTCTTATATAGATTTAATCATACCAAGAGGTTCTAATGAATTTGTGCAATACATAATGAATAATTCCAATATTCCCGTATTGGGTCATGCAGACGGACTTTGCCATGTATATGTAGAC
>JAJUFK010000138.1 GCA_029266015.1 Bacteroidota bacterium | reverse complement strand
GGCTGTATTTGGAATAATTCGGCAACTTTTAGATAAATTTCGGGAGAAGGTTTACCGTGAGTTACCATTTCTGAATGAACAATTACATCAAAAAAATGTCTGATTCTTCCATGATATAGAACAAAATCAACATTTACAACAGGAGCTGAAGTCCCAATTGCAATTAAGAAATTTTTATGTTTTGCCTTTTCCAACACCGTTTGTAATCCGGAGACAAGCATAAAATGAGGAGAATACAAATCTCTATATATTTGTTCTTTTTCTGTTTCGTATTCTAAAATTTGCTGTTTAGGTATTTTTTTGCCGAAAATCATCTGTAGTATTACCTCATTTGTTTTTCCTGTATATGCTTTACAAAAAGAATCCAAATCAATAGTTACAGAATGCCTATTACAAAATTCTATCCATGCTGCATCATGATAATCTTTATTGTGAATCATAGTGCCATCCATATCAAATACTAAGGCTTTACAATTGTGTGGCAACTGAATCATATTTTAAAACTCTAAAGTATTTTTTTCTAAAAAAATTAATTCTAATCCATCATGCATGAAAACTCTTTCAAATTCTCTATATCCAAGTTTTATATATAGATATAAATTTTTTGAACTTTTATGCCCGGTAAACAATTCAAATCTGTCACAATTCACAAACAATGATTCTATTGAAGACAATAATTGAGTTCCATATCCTTTATTTTGGCAGTAAGGATGTACTATTAATTTACCTATATAACAAGTTCCATCTGTTTCATAAGCTCTCACAGAGCCTATTATTTCATTCTTTTCTTCTAATTTTAAAAAAATTGTACCTTGTAAAAATGCAATTTCTAAATCTTTAATTGTTTCTTTAAGGGGAGGTATTTCTGTAGTATCATAAATTTCAGCCTCTTGTAAGTAACAAACTTTTTGCAAATGTAAAATTGCAGGCAAATCATCTATAGTTGCTGTTTTTATTATCATATTTTATGTATGAATTCTGTCCTCACTGTTATTTACAAATATATACATTAATATAGTATAAATTATTAATTTTAATAGCACAAAAACAGGTTCATTATTTTTTTTGAAAAAATGTTGAAAAAAATAGTGTATCTCAAAAAAATAATTAATTTTGTATGATGTAAAGAAGTATATAATCAAAAAGATTTTGAATTATGGCATATAATACGATAAAAAGAAGTTTTTTTACATTAGGTATTGTTCTTCTTTTTTCATTATTTTCAATTGCTTCGGAACAGGAGCACGCACAAGCAAATAAAAAAGTAGAAAAAGGAGAAGTTGATGTAAATAAAGCAATATTTGATCATATAGGCGACAATCATGATTGGCATTTATGGGACATTACTCATGCAGATGGCACTATACATCCGGTTACCATTCCACTACCAATTATACTTATAAATACCAAACCATTTTCTATTACAACCTTTATGTCTAGTGAATTTCATCATGGTCATAGTCCGGTAACTAGAGGTAAATATACATATGTAATGCATGAACAAAAAATATATTATGCAAATCCTGATGGTTCATTACAATATGATGAAAAAGGTTCTATTATAAGTGCTAAACCAATTGATATATCAATTACAAAAAATGTAAGTACATTGTTTTTGGCAGCCTTACTTATGATACTTATATTTACTTCATGCGCAAAAGCATATACACGTAGACCGGGTATAGCCCCTAAAGGTTTGCAGGGATTTATGGAACCAATTATATTATTTGTAAAAGATGATATTGTAATTCCTAATATAGGCGATAAAAAACATGCAAAATTTTTACCCTATTTACTTACGGTATTTTTCTTTATTTGGATTCTCAATATGATAGGATTAATTCCATTTTTCCCGGGAAGTGCCAATGTTACCGGTAATATAGCCGTAACGTTTGTTTTAGCTTTGTTTACATTAATAATAACAAACGTAAATGGTAATAAAGATTATTGGAAACATATTTTTGCAATGCCGGGATTACCACTATGGTTATTACCAATTATGATAGTAGTTGAATTAATTGGAGTAATAGCAAAGCCATTTGCATTGATGATACGTTTATTTGCAAATATTACCGCAGGACACATTGTTGTATTAAGTTTAGTTTCGTTAATTTTTGTATTTCAAACACTTGCAATTGCCCCGGTATCGGTAGCATTTGTGTTGTTTATGGATGTACTTGAGTTGTTTGTAGCAGCTCTGCAAGCATATATATTTACTATGTTATCAGCGTTGTTTATTGGGTTAGCGGTTCAAGAACATCACCATTAAAAAAAGTAATTAATTGTTTAATATTTAAATATTTATTCACATGGAAGAAGCAATCTCATTAGTACCTCTAGCCGGAATTGGTGCCGGATTAGCAGTAATTGGTGCCGGTATCGGTATTGGTAAAATTGGTGGTTCTGCAATGGAAGCAATTGCTCGTCAACCCGAAGCATACAACAAAATTCAAACTGCAATGCTTATTGCAGCTGCTCTTGTTGAAGGGGTTGCGTTATTTGCCGTTGTGGTAGCATTAATTAGCAAGTAAAGTATAATATTTGGTAACACGGTTGGTGTTACCAAATATTTGGTATTGATTATTAAAAAAATATACATATGGATTTAGTTACACCCGGATTTGGATTAGTATTTTGGACAACAATAACATTTCTTATATTGTTGTTTTTACTTGGTAAATTTGCTTGGAAACCTATAATAGGTGCAGTAAATGCTCGTAATAAATCAATAGAAGATGCGTTGCGTTTGGCGGAAACAACAAAAGAAGAGATGAAACAATTGCAAGCCGACAATGAAAAAATAATTGCAGAGGCTCGTCGCGAACGAGATGCTTTGCTTAAAGAAGCTCGCGAAATGAAAGACCAAATTGTAGCTCAAGCTAAAAAAGAAGCCGGCGAAGAATCTCAAAAAATATTGCAAGCGGCAAAACAATCTATAGAAAATGAAAAGAAAAATGCTATTCAAGAACTTAAAACGCAAGTTGCCGAAATTTCAATTGAAATAGCAGAAAAAATTCTTGCTAAAGAACTCGAAAATAAAAAAGCATCGGAAGATATTATTTCTAATTCTTTAGACAAATTAAAACTTAATTAAAGTCTTGCAATTAAAGATATAAGCAGTATGAATCAGAGTAAAATATCGGTACGCTACGCTAAAGCTTTCTACGAATTCGGGTCAGAAAAAAATATATTACCTTCACTTGTTGATGATGCAAAACTTTTATCTCAATCATTTCAAGAAATTAAAGAATTACGAGATTTTATTACAAATCCAATTGTAAAACCAAGTGATAAAAAAATATTTATTTCTTCTTTATTATCAAAAAAAGTATCACAACATACAATTGATTTTATTACAATGGTAATAATGAATAAACGTGAATTGTATATTGAGGATATGCTTCGTAATTTTTTGGAAATGTACAGAAAACAATCGGGAATAACAGGAGTAACACTTACATCAACCAAAGGTTTTTCTACTGCTCAAAAAAATACTATTATTTCATATATAGAAAAAACATATAAAACAAAAGTTGAATTATTCGAAAAAATTGATGAATCACTTATAGGAGGATTTATTTTAAGAATTGAAGATTTACAATACGATGCAAGTATTAAAACAAAAATACAAACATTGAAACAAGAATTATTGCAATCAAATTAGTACTGAATTTTAAATAATATACACTTTATGGCAGATATTAAACCGGCAGAAGTTTCGGAAATTTTGAAAAAACAACTCCAAGGCTATAAATCTGAAGCCGAATTGGAAGAAATAGGAACTGTATTACAAGTAGGTGACAGTATTGCTCGTATTCATGGACTAACTCATGTACAGGCAAATGAAATGATTGAATTTTCAAATGGCACCAAAGGTATAGTACTTAACCTTGAAGAAGACAATGTAGGAGCTGTACTTTTAGGTCAAACCGAAGGTATCAAAGAAGGTGATATAGTTAAACGAACCAAACAAATTGCTTCTATTAAAGTTGGCGAAGGGTTGCTTGGTCGAGTTATAAACACTATTGGTGAACCTATTGACGGAAAAGGTCCGATTACAGGTGAATTACTTGAAATGCCTCTTGAACGCAAGGCACCCGGGGTATTGTTTCGTCAACCGGTAAACGAACCATTACAAACAGGTATAAAACCTATTGATGCAATGATTCCAATAGGGAGAGGTCAACGCGAATTAATAATTGGAGACCGTCAAACCGGAAAAACAGCTATTGCCATAGATACAATTATAAATCAAAAAGAATTTTATGATAAAGGGCAACCCGTATATTGTATATATGTAGCTATTGGGCAAAAAGGATCAACTGTAGCAAATATTGCAAAAACTCTGGAAAAATATGGAGCATTGGCATATACAGTAATTGTTTCATCAACAGCTTCAGACCCTGCTGCATTACAATTTTACGCACCATTTGCAGGTTGTGCTATTGGCGAATATTTTCGCGATACAGGACGTGCAGCTCTTATAGTATATGACGATTTATCAAAACAAGCAGTATCATATCGTGAAGTTTCGTTACTACTTCGTCGTCCACCTGGACGTGAAGCGTATCCGGGCGATGTGTTTTACTTACACTCTCGTTTACTGGAGCGTGCTGCTAAAATTATTGCATCTGATGAAGTAGCGCAACAAATGAACGACGTGCCTCCTTCTCTTAAAGGTAAAATTAAAGGTGGTGGTTCGCTAACAGCCTTACCAATTATAGAAACTCAAGAAGGTGACGTTTCTGCTTATATTCCAACAAACGTAATTTCTATTACCGACGGTCAAATTTTCTTAGAATCAAGTTTATTCAATTCCGGTATTCGTCCTGCAATTAACGTAGGTATTTCGGTTTCACGTGTAGGTGGTAGTGCGCAAATTAAATCAATGAAACGTGTTGCCGGAACTCTTCGTGTTGACCAAGCTCAATTCCGAGAACTTGAAGCTTTCTCGAAATTTGGCTCTGACCTTGATGCTGCAACAATGGCTGTACTTGATAAAGGACGCAGAAATGTTGAAATTTTAAAACAAGGACAGTATTCTCCGGTACCTGTACAACACCAAGTAGCAATAATTTATTGTGGTACAAAAGGTGCTTTGCAACATGTTCCTATACATAAAGTTCGTGAATTCGAAAAAGACTATATAGAATACTTGGAATTAAAGCACAAAGACACATTACAAAAAATTGCCGAGGGCATTTTTAACGATGAAATAACAAATGTGCTTGATGCAGCTACTAAAGAAGTGTCAGCTAAATACAAATAATGATTCTTAAATTCTAAAATTGTATGGCAGGTATAAAAGAAATACGTACTCGAATAGCATCGGTAAATAATACACAAAAAATTACCAGTGCTATGAAAATGGTTTCGGCTGCAAAATTACGTAAAGCTCAACAAGCTGTTCAGCAAATGCGTCCATATTCAGAAAAATTGCAAGAAATATTAACCAATGTAAGTGCCGATTCTGATGCTAATCAGGAAAATATATACGGGAAAGCTCGTCGCGAAGAACGTATTCTAATAGTTGCAATTGCCTCTAATGGGGGATTATGCGGTGGCTTTAATTCAAACATTGGGAAAACGACTATTTCGCTTATTCAAAATGAATTTGCGGTGCAGCATGCTAAAAAACAGGTATATATATATGCTGTTGGTAAAAAAGTACGAGACATGCTTAAGTCCAAAGGATTTGAACCTACAAAATCGTTTGTTGATATTTACGATAATTTATCATATGAAAATGTAGCAAAACTATCTGAAACTATTATGCATGAATTTGTTTCGGGTACATATGATAAAGTACTTTTAGTATATAATAGTTTTAAAAATGCTGCAACACAAATAATAACCACTAAACAATTTTTACCTATTGAAGCTCCTCAGACTATAGCTCTACAAAGTGTAAAAAAATTTAACTATGATTACATTTTTGAACCTACCAAAGAATATATTATCACAGAATTGATTCCTCGTTCACTTAAAATACAATTCTATAGTGCTATGCTTGACTCTTTTGCATCGGAACATGGTGCTCGTATGACTGCTATGCACAAAGCTACAGATAATGCAGGTGAACTTTTGAAATCTTTACGAATTGATTACAATAAAGCTCGTCAGGCTTCAATTACTAATGAAATTCTTGAAATAGTTAGCGGTGCTAATGCATTAAAAGGATAAAAAAAATCAACTAAATACAACATATATAACTCTAATATATTAATATATTAGAGTTATTTTTTTTCACATGTATATTCAGTTACAAGATCAAAAATTTCTGCTCTTTCATTTAACTCTTTACAACTGCCTCGTTGCTTTACCACTTCGGTATAGGTAACTTCTCCATTTACTTTTTTTACACAATTACATTCACGGATACATGAAAGTAACGTTGCAAAAGCTAAAAAACAAATGAAAACAAACATATGAAGATTACTTATTATACCATTGTAATTCTGACTCATATTTTATAAAATAACATTAAATAAATACCCCAACAATATAATTGCAATAGTAACAGTTCCAAAAAAAATACCT
>JAJUFK010000428.1 GCA_029266015.1 Bacteroidota bacterium | reverse complement strand
GTTGTAAAAAAAATATATACATTTGTGGACACAAAAAAGCAAAATTAAACAAACAAAAATAATTATTAATTAAAATTTAGAAATTATGAAAAAAGTAAATCTTATTTTATTCGCAGCATTTGTTGCAGCATTAGGTTTTTTTACATCATGTGGTGGTGAAGTAGATCCAGTTGGACCTGAAATTACATTCCAAAATTATGATGGATCTGACATTACAATTGATGCAGGTGGTGCTATTGATTTTTCATTTGTTGTAAAACAAGGTGATGAAAAAATTCAAGATGTAGTAGTTAAATTTGGTCAAGGTTCTGTAACTGAAACTCTTTACACGGCTTCTGTTGATGCAACTAAAATTGAAGATAATATGGTTGTAGCAGTTGCTAAAACTGTGAATGATCCGGGAACGTATACATTAACAATTACAGTTACAGATAAAGGTGGATTAGAAGTTGTTCAAACTATAAATGTAATTGTAGCAAGCCCAATCAATGAGTATACAGCTAAATTATTGTATGCTCCACTTCAAGATGGTTCTAAAGCATGTGCATTAGCTACTTCTACAGGTGAAACATATACTCAATCACAAGCAAAAACAAACGCTGCTTCTGTTGATATTCTTTATTTCTATTCAAATACAGCGAAAGCTTCTTTTGGTTGTCCTGCAGATGCTTTAACTACAGCTTATACTGATTTAGATACTTGGTCAGTAAAAAACAAAACTCAATTTGCAACATCATCAGTAAATTTTGATAATTTAGCTTCACCTCAAGCGTTAGAAGATGCATTTACTAATGGTACATTAGCAACTAACGGTACAGGTTCAGATGCTTCAGCTCGTATTTATGATTTAGAAGCTGGTGATGTAGTAGCATTCAAAACAGCTGCCGGTAAATATGGTGTTATAAAAGTTGTAAAAGTTCAAGGAACTTATAACAATGGTGACTACATTGAAATAAACGTAAAAGTTCAAAAATAATCTTTAGATTATATAATTCTTATAATGCCGACTTGAATAACAAGTCGGCATTTTTTTTTATATTTGTGGTATGAAAATTTTAAGTATCTTCTTTGTATTACTATGTATGGGGATAGCTTGTAATTCCGATATAAGTTATTCTC
>JAJUFK010000039.1 GCA_029266015.1 Bacteroidota bacterium | reverse complement strand
GGTGTAGATTACTTAATGATAGTAAGCCCATTTTATTTTGCATTTGCCATATTATTTATTTCAAATGGAGTGTTACGAGGCGCCGGAGATACTATAATACCTATGTTTGTAACATTATTTGCATTATGGGGTATACGTGTTCCTTTATCGTATTGGCTTAGTACTCTATTTGGCGAAATTGGTATTTGGTGGGGTATACCGGCTGGGTGGTTATTCGGTATGACTTTTTCTACAGCCTATTATCTATTAGGCAGATGGAAAATGAAAATAATTGTAAGAAAAAGAATACAAGAAATAGAAGAATAAATAATTTATACAAAATTAATATTCTATAAATTCAAACTTCAATTTTAAAAATTTAGAATATTGATTTCCAGAAACTAACATGTCATTATCTTCTTTTTCGTAACACCAACGAATAATAATATTATGAAGTTCATTGTATTTTTCAATCATAAGAAGCATTTTTGCTAATTGCTTAGAAGATGCCGTGTTAAAATATTCTAATTTTATTTCGAATATATATGTTTTTCCTGAAGTTTCACTTAGTACCTTTTCTATCCATTCCAAAATAGGCATATAGAATTCTATAGCATTTTCGGGGAGTGATCGACCTGAAATCGAAAAAATTCCTGTGCCCAAATCAAAATCAATTTGCGGGGTATCTTCAGTATTTTGAATAAGTAATGATTCCATAATCGATAGTACTAGTTTTTTTTGTAAAAATATGTGTAAAATTAAAAATAACAAAATTTATCGTAAAAAAAATTGATAAAGCTTTTTTTTTTCATTTTCTACAAATTATTCTCTGTTAACACATGTGTTATAACGAATGTTTTTCTCAAAAGTATACAATTACAAATTTTTTAATATAGAACAAATGTGTCTGTTCCTTGAACTCGTTCTAATTCAGTTCCTTTTTTTAAATGCAAGTATGGAATAATAGCTCTGTCAATATTAGCAATATAATTCACATCAAACATCATAAAATTTAATGTATCATCTAAATATTCTTGTGTTTCATCTCCAGCTACAAAACGCCAACCGCTATCATCTTCATCTTCGGGAGCCTCTCTATACATAAACCCAACTTGTGCACCATCTACAGTTATTCTGTTTGAAGCTATACAATAACCAATAGGTTTTATTAATTCTTGAATGTTTTGTTCGGGTATAATATAGGTTTTTGCCATAAGTTATTTTTTATATCTCAAAAATACTATTTTTTTGCATAACTAAATTATTGTATTTTTACATTTTTAAAAATCTTAATATCTATGACTTTAGATTCGCTTACTGCAATATCTCCAATAGACGGAAGATACCATGATAAAACAGAAAAATTATCACTGTATTTTTCTGAGCATGCTTTAATATACTATAGAGTAAGGGTAGAAATAGAATATTTTATTGCTTTGTGCAATGCTTCAATACCCCAATTACATGGTATAAATTCTGACATGTTTAAACAACTTCGAACTATATATACATCATTTAGTATTGCCGATGCTCAACGCATAAAGGATATTGAAAAAACTACCAATCATGATGTAAAGGCTGTAGAATATTTTATTAAAGAAAAATTTGATGTGTTGGGATTAACACAATATAAAGAATTTATTCACTTTGGGCTTACTTCTCAAGATGTAAATAATACTGCCGTCCCTCTTTCATTAAAAGAAGCAATGTATCAAGTAATGTACCCGGCAATAGAGCAAGTGCTTTCAAAATTATCACAATTAGTAGAAGAATACAAAGATATTCCCATGTTAGCCCGAACTCACGGACAACCGGCATCTCCCACTCGTTTGGGTAAAGAAATTCAAGTATTTGTTGAACGTGCTCATATACAATTAGAACAACTACAAACTATTCCCTATTCTGCTAAATTTGGAGGTGCTACAGGTAACTTTAATGCTCATCATGTAGCATATCCTTCTATTAACTGGCAAGTATTCGGTAATAATTTTGTGAATGACATGTTAGGTCTGCATCGTTCTCAAACAACAACACAAATTGAACATTATGACAACTTAGCGTCAATATGTGATGCCTTCAAACGAATAAATACAATTTTAATAGATTTATGCCGAGATATGTGGCAATATATTTCTATAAATTACTTTAAACAAAAAATTCAAAAAAATGAAGTCGGTTCATCGGCTATGCCACATAAAGTTAACCCTATAGACTTTGAAAATGCTGAAGGGAACCTAGGTATAGCAAATGCTGTATTTGAACATCTTTCAGCAAAACTTCCTATTTCACGATTACAACGCGACCTTACAGACTCAACAGTCTTACGAAATATAGGTGTTCCCATGGCACATACCCTTATAGCATTATTATCGATTCAAAAAGGATTAGGTAAATTATTAATAAATGAAACTGCCATACATGCCGATTTAGAAGCTAATTGGGCTGTTGTAGCGGAAGGTATTCAAACCATACTTAGACGAGAAGGATATCCAAATCCTTATGAAGCATTAAAAGAACTTACACGAACAAATAGTGTAATAAATCAAGTTTCTATAGAAGCTTTCATAGATACATTGCAAGTAAGTGAAATTGTAAAAAATGAATTACGAGCAATAACTCCGTATAATTATACCGGAATTTAAAAGAATACTTGTAATTTAATGCTATTTCAAAGTAAATACAAGTAATTCTGTTAATTCTTTATTTCTATTGAAAAATATATTATTTTTATAAAAAATTGTATACTAAAGTTTTTTATTTTTTAAATATCAAATTTTCATGAGTTTATATAACTTTTTTTATTATATAGGTCGTTATTTTATGCTCATGCGAAGGGTAGTAACTAAACCAGACGATTCAAAACTATTTTTTGCAAATGTATCACGTGAAATTATTGTGATTGGATATAATTCAATTACAATTGTTGCAATTATTTCTTTATTTATGGGTGCTGTTCTTACATTGCAAACAGCATACAATATGACCAATCCGCTCTACCCCGATTATTTAATAGGATTAGGTACCCGCGATAGTATTTTTCTTGAATTTTCGTCAACCATAGTTGGCCTTATTTTAGCCGGAAAAGTTGGATCTAATATAGCATCGGAAATAGGAACTATGCGTGTAACTCAACAAATAGATGCATTAGAAATAATGGGAGTAAATTCGGCCAACTTTCTCATTTTACCCAAAATTGTAGCTGCTCTTTGCACATTTCCATTTTTATGTTTAATAAGCATGATAGTAGGTATAAGCGGCGGATGGATTGCCGGAGAATTAAGCGGTGAAGTACCTACAAGTCAATTTGTATATGGAATTCAATATTTATTTATTCCGTATTATATACTGTATAGTTTAATTAAAATATCATTTTTTGGTGTAATTATTACTTCTATTTCAAGTTACTTTGGATACTTTACCAATGGTGGCGCCTTAGAAGTTGGACATTCAAGTACAAAAGCTGTAGTAAACAGCACATTGGTAATATTAATTTTTAATTTAATTCTTACTTCTATTTTATTATAGTATGATAGAATTACAACACATATCAAAATCATTTAAAGACTTCAAAGTTCTTGACGATATATCTACTACTTTTCAAGAAGGAAAGGTTAACTTTACAATCGGCAAAAGTGGTTCGGGTAAAACCGTGTTACTTAAATCAATAGTAGGGTTACATGAAATTGATGCGGGTAGAATCCTATTTCATAATCGTGACTTTACCAATATGGATTTGAAACAACGTAAAGAAATCAGAAAAGAAATAGGTATGGTATTTCAAGGCGGAGCATTATTTGATTCTGCAACATTAGAAGAAAATGTAATGTTTCCTCTTAAAATGTTCTCAAATTTGAGTTACGAAGAATGCAGAGAACGAGCCAATTTTTGCTTAAAACGTGTTGAAGTTATAAATAAAAATCACTTGTATCCTGCCGAAATTAGTGGCGGTATGCAAAAACGTGTTGCTATTGCTCGAGCTATTGCTCTCAATCCAAAATATTTATTTTGTGATGAACCAAATTCAGGTTTAGATCCAATTACATCAATAGTTATTGATAATCTCATAAAAGAAATTATTCTCGAATTTAATATAACTGCCGTTATAAATACACATGATATGAATTCGGTAATGGAAATTGCCGATAATATTATTTTTATTCATCAAGGTAAAAAATGGTGGCAAGGCAATAAAGAAGAAATTTGGCGTACCGACAATGAAGAACTTAATGATTTGATTTTTGCATCGGAATTAACAAAAAAATTAAAAAAATTTTATGTGTAAGCCCATGAAAACAATTTTATTTATAGGTGCAGCAATAACTATGATGTTTCACATAAGTTTTGCACAAAATATTACAAAATATAATGGGTTACCTGCTGAAGATAAGTATATTGTTTTTAAATACAAACCCCTCTTAAAATCAATGCCTGCAAATAATGAATATTCACAAGCGTTTCAAGCATTTATGCAAGCTATAGGAGCTCAGGTTCCTCAACAAAAATTTCCACATGCAAAAATGCCACAAAACTGTGATAGCTGTGTTGATATTACACATATTTATGATTTTTACTACACTCAAGATTATCCGTTAGAAAAAGTAATTGCATATTTACGGAGCATGCCTTTTATAGAATATGCCGAACCAAACTATATTCATGAATTATTGTATGTTCCAAATGACCCCGAAGTACCATTTTTATATCATTTAAATACATGTTATGTGTATGATGCATGGAATGTACACAAAGGAGATACAAACACAGTAATAGCTATAGTTGATGCCGGTGTAGCTATAGCTCATACTGATTTGGTAAATCAAATCAAATATAATTATGCCGATCCTATAAATGGATTTGATGATGACTATGATGGATATATTGATAATTTTAGAGGTTGGGATTTTGCAGAAAAAGATAACAATCCTGACATAGGAGTTTCAGATCATGGCACGTATGTAGCAGGTATTTCAAATGCCGAAGTACATAATTCATTTGCAACTGCAGGTGTAGGATTCAAGTGTAAATTTTTACCTATTAAGGTAGCAACCGATGCCGGAATTATTACTCGTGGGTACGAAGGAATAGTATATGCTGCAAATCAAGGAGCACACATAATAAATTGCTCGTGGGGAAGTGCTGGATCATATACTAAATATGGACAAGATGTAATTAATTATGCTACTTTCAACTGTAATTCATTAGTGGTAGGAGCAGCAGGTAACAGCAATAATACCGGCGTATTTTATCCTGCATCATACAACAATGCATTGAGTGTTGGGTCAACACAAGAAGGTAGCAAAAAATGGTATACCTCTGCTACCAAAGGGAGTAATTGGAATTACTATGTTGATGTTTCGGCTCCTTCTGTAGGTTACAAAACTACGGCAAAAAACAATGGAACTACGTTTGTTTATGGAGGAACGTCATTTGCTGCTCCTATTGTTTCGGGAGTTGCTGCACTAATTAAAAGTAAATACCCATCGTATACTCCGCTCGATATAACAGAACGCATTAGAACCACAGCAAATGACATATATGGTATAACTGAAAATTTACCCTATGTTGATTTACTTGGCAGTGGTGAAGTAAATGCATATGAAGCCTTAACCAATACATCAAAACCTTCGATTCGGGTTCAAAGTTTTAGTGTTACCAATCGCAGTGGTCAATATATGTATTATGAAGGCGATACATTGGAATTACAAATTAGTTTCAAAAATTATTTGGCATCTGCTACCAATATGTATATTACTATATCATGTGAAACGTCAATTATAGCTCCTTTAGAATCTAATGTATTAATTCCTGTATTCGACAGCGGAAGTGTATATACACTTTCTCAACCATTTATATTTAAAATAGTAAGCACATTGCCTGCCGATATAAATACTCACTTTAAACTTACCTATGCTTCTGCTAATTATTACGGGTATGAATATATTCCTGTATCATTTAATCCTTCGTATTATGATTTTGAAATAGGAAATTTTAAAGCAACTGCAACTGCTAACAGTTCAATTGGAGTAATGAATCCTACTAATAAACAAGAAAATGGTATTGTATACAAAAATTTTCCTAATCTATTATATCAAGGAGGATTAGTTCTCGCTCAAAATGATACTCTGATTTCTGCACAATTTAGAACTCCTCGCAATTTTTCTATTGTGCAATTTCCCAAAATATTACAAGCCGATAGTATTGATTTATTAATACAAAGTAAATATAAAAGTAATAATTTAAAATTAGATATAACTCAATATATCTATGCTTGGGACGATATAGATGCTCTAATACATGAATACCGAATAACAAATAAAACAGATTCTACAATTCATAACCTAAAAGCAGGTGCTTTTATTGATTGGCAAATTATCAGTCAATTTTATAACAAACTATCTTATACCGATAGCCTTAAACTTGCTCATATTACAACAGTTGATCCTCTTGGCTTCCATGCGGGAATTATGTCATTACATCATCATACATCAAGTATATATGCTGTTGATGATGCTCAAGGTATAGACAGTGTATATGTAAGTGATGCATTTACCGATCCTGAAATATGGTTTACTTTAAATCGCGAAAAAAAACAAGCCGGATATTTGCAATACGAAGGAGTACCTGTAGCATCAATTTCATACTGTACAATTGGAGAACTACCTAAAGATTCAACAGTAAAAATTCGTTATGCAATAATAGCTGGTGAATCAAAACAAGATATAGTTGATGTAGCACGCATATTAAAACAAAAATATGTTATTGACACAACCAAAGCTCCTATAATTAATATTGCCGAACCTTTACAATATGGCACTATTATATCATTAGTTACCAATTCTTGTACTATTCAATATGAACAAAATCAAACAGTATTGACTATTGCTCTGTATGATATGCAAGGCAGAAAAATATTTTCTCATAGTATTCAACCTCAAGACCAAACAGGTATGTACACATGTCATTTCCCCAATATAGTACCCGGAATATATACTGTAAAGCTAAAACAAGGATCGGTAACGTCTACATGTAAAATAATTAGTAAGCAATAGCGTTGTATTTTGAAAAATTAACGATGAAACATTTTATTACAATTCTATGTAGTTTTATAATTATTCAATGTGGGTTTGCTCAATCATCACCGCAATTAATACAAGCAGAAAATACGTTAATCAGCATTTACTCAAAAATATCACGATTTGCTTCTGATTCTTCAAATAAAGCAAATAATACCCAATTTATTAGTTTACTTGATTCTGTATTGCAATTACCCGAATCATTTCTTTATCCGTTTAATGACCTTAAATGTGGCAATGTATATGCCCCTGACAAAACATTTCGATTAATTACTTGGAATGTTATTCATTCTAGTGGTACATATGACAATTTTGGTTTTTTACAAACATACAATAAACAAACTAAAAAAGTAAAAGTGTATAAATTAACTGATAAATCTACAACAATTAAAACTCCCATGCTCGCCATTTGTAGTCCCGATGTATGGTATGGAGCATCATATTATATGGTGTGTCAAAAAAAATACAAAGGTCAAATATTATATACACTCATAGGTTGGAATCCAAACAATACATTTACTCAAAAAAAAGTAATAGAAACACTCAAATTTGACAAATCAGGGAATCCGGTATTTGGATTTCCGGTAATAGAATTGAAAGGAAAAGGATTTCAAAGACGAATTATTTTTGAATATTCTTCAAAAAATACTATGATGTTGCGATATGATGAAAAAAAAGATATGATTGTGTTTGACCATTTGGCCCCTTCAGATTTCAGATACGATGGAATATATGAATTCTATGGCCCTGATTTTTCTATTGACGCATACACTTTTGACCGTGGAAAATGGCGATACGTTAGCGATATTGATATCCGTAATCCACGTCAAGGAATAAAAGACTATATTCCACCTCGAATAAAAGCACTGTTTAAAAAGAAACAATCTAAAGAAAACCCTCTGGGACTATAAATACACAAAAACCTATAAACTATGAAATATACTTTACTATACATTATATCTTTTATAATTGTACTATTTGCGTGTAATTCTAAACAACCTATAAATAATGAAAATATACAAGGCACTTGGACATGTTTTGATTATACAATTTCAGGCGAAGGTATAAATCAAACTATGGAAACTCAGTCTAAACAAATTGCATTACAAACTACATATAAATTTATACATGATACGCTTATCATGAAAAATGATTATTTCATATTACCTTCTACTTACTCAATATCTGCCAACGGTAAACAAATGATTTGTAACGTAATAGGCTACACAAATATACAACCACGTATATTTTCAATACAAGATTTTACAGGAGATGTACTTGTACTAGAAGAAGCACAACAAGGAATTACAACTAAAACTTTCTTACAAAGAAATAAAGATTAAGCAAATAATACCAGACTCATAGCCATAGTAAACATACCGGCAATAAGTCCCCATATTGCTATATGATGCTCACCATATTCTTCGGCTGTAGGCAATAATTCATCAATAGATATATAAACCATAATACCGGCAACCGAGGCAAAAACATATCCCAAAACAGATTGATCTAATACTGTTCGCAACAAAAGGTAGCCTATAATAGCTCCTATAGGTTCAGCTAAACCCGATAAAAATGATAAGGTAAATGCTCTTTTTTTATTTTTAGTAGCATAATAAATAGGAACAGAAACTGCAATACCTTCGGGAATATTATGAATTGCAATTGCAAATGCTATACTAATACCTAATGTAGGATCTTGTAATGCTGCAATAAACGTTGCCAAACCTTCGGGAAAATTGTGTATTCCAATAGCCAATGCAGAAAAAATTCCAAGACGCATAAGTTTTTTATCTTTTACATTTTGAGTATTTTCAAGCGATTTAATCTCATGGGGATTTTCTGCAGATGGTACAAATTTATCGATAAGTGCAATAATAGCTATACCGGCAAAAAATGACACAACAGTAAGTAAATACGCTTTGTTTAAACCCAATACAACTTCATTACCGAAACTTTCTGTAAGAGCATGACGTGCTTTTGAAAAAATTTCAACAAAAGCAACATATATCATTACTCCTGCCGAAAAACCTAATGAAAGAGCTAAGAATTTTGGATTAAATTGCTTTGAAAACAAAGCCATTACACTACCTATACCAGTAGATAACCCTGCAAATAAGGTTAATAAAAATGCAAATAATACAGTATTTTCCATACGTATTAATCTTGAAAAATATGTGCATGTAATATAGAAGTAAGTTCCTCATAATTACGAGCTACAGGTAATTCAGGATAGTCGTTTATTACATTTTGCGGTGGACAATACAAAACTCCGATATCGGCAGCTTTTAGCATTGATATATCATTATAGGAATCACCAAATGCTATAACTTTATATTGTAAACTTTGGAATGCTTCAACAGTTTTTCGTTTAGGATCGGGCTGACGAATTTTATAATTAATTACACGACCCGCTTCATCTATTTCTAAAGAATGACACAACAAAAATGGATATTCCAATTGTTTCATGAGTGGTTGAGCAAATTCTACAAATGTATCAGATACAATTACAAAACGAGTTACCGAACGTAACCATTTGGTAAATTCTAATGCGCCAGGTAAGGGTTCTATAGTAGCAATTACAGCTTGTATATCTTGTATTTTAAGGTTATGTTCGTCAAGGATTTTTAACCGATATTGCATTAACTCATCATAGTTTTGAATATCACGTGTGGTTAATTTTAATTTTTCTATTCCTGTTTTTTTTGCAACATTTATCCATACTTCGGGCACAAAAACCCCTTCTAAATCAGAACATACAACCCACATATTTTTGTTTTTTATAATTTTATGTAACAAAAATAGGTGTTTGTATTGAATTTAGCAAACTGTTAATCTCGAGTTTTATTTTCCAAAAAATCTAAATTATTATGAACGTGCTCAAATTTAATCCAAGCATATGCTGTTTTAAAACTTGAAAAAACTTTAAAAGCTATTGGCAATAATTTTTCTGCTTCCATTGAAAAAAGTACCGATTCTACTACTTGATTGGGATTTCTGGTTATAATAGCACATTTATTAAGCTTTATTTTATCGGCATATAATTCAATAAAATACACAATATCCTGATATTTTTGATAATCAGGAAAATACACATCACTAAAATCAATTATATAATCATATGTATTGTTATATAGTTTATCTGTAGCTTCTTTTCGTTTAAGTGTAATAAATGATAGTAATGAGAAATATCCTCTATATGTTTCAATAATCAATTTCTCTTCCGGAATAATCTTATATGAATTCTTCACTGTATAACCCCCTTTTTTACAATATTAAAAGCTGTTTAAAATAGAATTAAAGAATAGTCCCCCACTATTACTTTAAGTTTCGTAACAACTCTTACGAGCAAAATTAATGTTAGTTACACACGAAGTGATTTTTTTTATTATTTTAAATATTTTCCTAAAGTAGAATACAAACTATTTTTTTGGATTGGTTTTGATATATGTGCCTTAAAACCTAAACCATAGAAAAAATCAATATCCTCAGGTAAAGTATAGGCTGTTTGGGCAATTATAGGTACAGTACAATTTCTTTGCTTCAACTCTTTTATTGTTTCCACACCATTCATTACTGGCATATGAATATCAAGTAATATTAAATCTATATTATGAAATTTAGCTGCGTATATTTCAAGTAATTCAGCACCATTTTTAGCATATAAAATACTGATTTGAGTTGGTGCTAAGATAATTTCGAGTAATTTATAAGAATGAATATTATCTTCGGCTATACAAATAGTTTTTGTTGACCAATCAGGTATAGAATATAATGACACTTTTGATGTAGTATCAATTACATTTTCTATTTGTGTATTTGGAATGGTTATAAAAAATGTAGTACCCTTACCTTCTTCTGATTCTAACCAAATACTGCCACCTAATAAATGTATAAGTCCTTGCGTGATATTTAATCCTATTCCGGTTCCTTCTATGGTTTGATTTGCATGTACTTGACGAAACAATTCAAATATTTTTTCATGAAATTCTTTTGGAATACCAATGCCGGTATCTTTTACATACAAACAAATATAATCTGATGTATATGGTATTGAACCAATTTCTACAATACCTTGTGGAGTGTACTTAACCGCATTACTTATAAGATTAGTAAAAATTTGCTGCAAACGAACCGGGTCTGATTGAATTATATATTGTGGAAAATGCTCTTGAATATGTATCTGTATTTTGTTTTGTAATTTCATGTATTGCTGCTGCTTAACAATTTCTATTGAATTGTTTATTATATGTAACACATCACATATTCGCATATCAGGCTTTATAGCATTTGCCGATATTTTTGCTATATCTATTATATCATTTATTACTCTTAATAATTGCTTGCCGGATTGTTTTATAATCGAAATAAAATATTCACGTTCTTCTATAGATTGATTATCGGCCGTCAGTAATTCTGAAAAACCGAGGATTGCATTCATTGGCGTTCTAATTTCGTGGCTAATATTTGCCAAAAAAGCTGTTTTAAGCGCATTATTTTCTTCGGCTATTTCTTTTGCTTTTACAAGTTCTTCAAACAAAGTATGTCTTTCAACTATTTTCCATGCAGAATCCATTACTATTTGCATGTGCATTATATCTATTTGTGTATAGTCTGTAGTTTTGTTTGCTACTCCTACTACTGCCACAATTTTATTATCAACAATAATAGGTGCCGAAGCAAATGAACTTAGATGAACATGACCTTCAGGATACCCTTTTTTTAATGGATTCTGAACTGCAAAATCATTAATGATAATTGGTTTTCGTTGCCTTACTACTTCTCCCCAAATCCCGGTTTTTTCTAATTCATATGTTGTTTGTTTTTCAACAATAGTACACGCATCTAATACATCTTTTGACCACGAATTAAGAGTAAATAACTCTGTATCTTCATTGTAATAATAAATATAACCAATACTACTTTCAGTAAGTTTAATTACCTCATCTAATACAAAATCCAGAAACACAGCCTTTTCATTGGCTTGATGTTGCGAAATAGCATATAAACTCTCTAAACGTGCATTGTGCAGTTGTAACTCTCTTTCTTGCGTAACTCTTTGTGTAACATTTTGTGCAAAACCAATAATATGAGGTTTATTATCGAGCAAAATTTTTGCTATTCGTATTTCAACCGGATAGGTAGTCGAATTTTTTCTTTTATGCTTAGTTATTAATGTTTGTGACGTATGCAAGGGCATAGTTTCCCATATAGACATAATTTCATTTTTTGAAATTATATTAATATCTATATCAAAAACTGACATGTTGAGCATTTCATCAATAGTATAACCATTTTCTTCACATGCTGTTTGATTTACAACTATAAACCGCCCTTGCATATCTGATAAATATACAGCATCGGGTGCTTGATTTATGATTGCATGCAACCGTTCTTCGTGTTCTTTTATGGTTTGTAAATTTTTATGGTTTTCTGTTATATCATTAAACACAACAGCAAAGTGCATATGCTTGGGGCTATATGCTACTACTTCAAAATATTTATCAAGGGCTTGTGAATAATTTTGAAAACTAAATGGTTCACCGTTTAATGCTACTCTACCATAGTTCTCAATCCAGAAATCTTCTATTTGAGGAAAAATTTCTTTTACTCTTTTACCAATAATTTCAGATGCTTTAAGCCCAGTCATTCGTTCAAAAGCAGTATTTACTTCTAAAAACATATAATCTATAGGCTTTCCTGAATCATCACACAATATTTTGTGTAATCCAAAACCCGAAATATGGTTTTCAAATAATTTTTTATACTGTAATTCATGTTCAACTGCTTGATTTTTTATTTCATAAACTTCACTAATATCGGTAGCAACATGAATTATTTTATCAAGTTTACCCGCTTTATCAAACAATGGTCTGCAGGTTATATGAAAATATGTATCTATTTCGGGTACATGAATGGTATGAGAAACTGACTGTGTTATATGTTCCTTATTTCTATAAAGACATGTATTTATTTCTTTTTTTTGCAATTGTGATGCTTTGTAGCAGGGTAATGAAAAAATATGTTTGTTAACATATTCATCAAGTTTCAGTGTTGCTTTATTTGCAAAATATAAGGTAAAATCTTTATGTAAAATATAAACCGGAAATGGTAAAGCATCAAATATTCGTTGCCAATCATCATGTTCTAATATATGTTTATAATCCATTAATTATTTTCTTTTTGAAATAATATATAAAACAATAGATGAAAGAATATATGCTAGAATTATAAATGGTAATGACAATAAATTAAAAACTATAAAAGCAACAATAGAAAGGGCAATAAATATATATCGAAATGAATTTTCAGAAAAAGAATATGTTGCAAATTTTAATGAAAACATAGGAATTTCTGATACAAGCAACAAAGAAAATGCAATACTTAAAAAAACCAATAAAACCGGTGATAAATCGGGATAAAAAATAATTGCGGCAAAAAATAGAGCATTTGCGGGAGTAGGT